>DASVBI010000200.1:0-2844 GCA_036375915.1 Terriglobales bacterium
GTGCACCCGCAGCGGCACCTTCTCCTTCATGATCAGCCCGAAGCCCAGCTCCGAGGGCGTGTCGTACACCGGGTTGCCGCCCAGAATCACCAGCAGCTCCACCTTGCCCGCCTTCATGTCCTCCACCAGTTCGTTCAACGACTGGTTTTGGTCCACCGGATTGGCGGCTGCCGCCTGGCTGTAGAACACCGTCCGCCCCACGTTCCCCAGCGCCGCGTTCATGGCGTGCGCCAGAGCGTGCACCGCCGGCGGCTGATATTCGCCGGCCATCACCAGGCAATTGCCACGGTGCTGCTGCAGATCCTTCACCAGCGCCGGCAGCCACCGGCTCGCCAGCCCGCTGGTGGCGCCTCCGGCCACATTTACCCCCAATTCCTTGGCCACCGCGCGCGCGAACTCCTCCAATTCTTTCTGCCGCAGCGGCAGCCGGTGGTCGGCCTTGCCCCCTGTCGGGGTAAAGGTGGTCTCCGCTACATACAGCCGGCCCATCGGCCGCTCCGATTCCGGTCGCCGCCGCGACGCCCAGTCGCGCGCGTAACGCACCGCTCCCGGAAACGTCGGATACAGGAAATCAGCGTCCAGCGACAAAATGACATCCGCTTCCGCCAGCCGGTATTGCGTCTCCACCGGCTCGCCGAAGGCCATCATCGCTCCCGCCCGCGCGTTGTCCCGGTTCACCGCCTCGTACTGGTGCCACTTGGCCTGCGGAAATATTTGCAGCACGGTCTGCATCTGGTCCGCCAGCGTCGGCGAAACCACCGTGCGCGTCAGAAATCTCAGCCCCGCGCCCTTGGCAAGCCGCTGCGCCGCCAGTTGGCTCTGCATCGCTCCCAGAAATGACGGATAGGAGCGGATTTCCCCCAGGTAGGTCACCGCCGGCGAGCGGTCCGGGTCGTATAGGTCCAGCACCGAAGCCTGCGAAAAGATGTCGCTTCCCCCCAGGCTCGCGGGATGGTCGGGATTGCCTTCCACCTTCGTCGGCCGCCCCTCGTGGCTCTCCACCAGCAGCGGCCGCGCATGTCCGCCCATTTCCATCGCCGTGGCGAAAAACAGCGGCCGCCCCGGCACCAGCTCCTCCGGCTGCTTGACGTAGGGTACGATCGGCTCCAGCGGCTGCTTGGTGCAGCTCGTCAGTCCCGCCAGCGCCAGCGACGCCCCCATCAGCTGTAAAAAGCCCCGCCGTGAGAAACCTTCCAGCCACTCCGACGCGCCCTTGGGAAATTCCCGCTTCACCTGCTCCTGGAATGACGGATCGCCCGCCAGCTCCTCCAGGCTGCGCCAGTAGCGCGGCCCGTCTTCGCTCGCCAGCTTCTCCCGGATTTCCTGCAGGTTGTGCTTTTTGCCCGGGCAAACCGCGTGTTCCGCTTTTTCTTCAGCTCCCATGTCTTCTCTTAGTTCACTTCCGCCGTCCCGCTTAGCGGTGGCACGTGTTGCAGCTGGTTATACCCTGCACCGACCGAAGGTGGTACTTCTTCACCAGCTCCTGCCCCAGCGCCTGCTGGTCGTAATACTTCTTGCCCTCGAATTCCACCGACTGGAATCCGGTCGGCTGCTGGTAGCGCATGTTGAACACCTGGCTCCGCGGCCGCAGGTATTTTTCCGGCCGCCGGTGGCAATCCAGGCACCATTCCATCTGCAGCGATGCGTAGTTGTACATCAGCGGCATGCGGTCCACCGGCCCGTGGCAGGTGTCGCACCCCACTCCTTTGCTGATGTGAATGCTGTGATCGAAATATACGAAGTCCGGCAGGTCGTTCACCCGCGACCACACCAGCGAACGTCCCGTCTGGAAACTCTGCCGCACCGGCTCCAGCATCGGCGCGTTGGTCCAGATCTGGGAATGACAGTTCATGCAGGTCTTGGTGGGCGGGATGCCGGCAAAACTCGAATTCTCCACCGAGGTGTGACAGTAACGGCAGTCCAGTCCCAGCCCGCCTACGTGATGCGCGTGGCTGAAGGGCACCGGCTGCGGCCGCGCCACTCCCGCAAACGTCGTGTACGGCGACCGCTCCAGTTGCAGCGCTGCCCACAGGCCCAGGGCTACCACTACCAGGGACCCAAAAATTGTGAAGCGTGAGATGGTATTCGTGCTGCGATGAAATATCTGGGCCATCTAGTGCGCGAGTGGAACGCCAACACTTTCCTGGCGCTCCCGTTCTGCTGCTGCGATTACACCGGACATCACCACTGCCAGGACTGCCGTCACTAGTGAGCTGTGACTCAGGTCACGAAAACTTGTGATTATAACATTCGGGGACGCGCCCCCCAACTGCCCCACGTCCGCCCGCGGCTTTATTTCCTTCGACTGTTGAAATTTTCAACTACGCCGGCGCGCAAGCCGCGCCCTGGCGTGCAATTTAATATCGTATTGCGATATATATCGGCAAGCGTTGCAGTATATATCACACCGCCATTACCAGCAACTTCCGCTCCGTCATCTCCTCCATGGCGTAGCGCAAGCCCTCGCGGCCCAGCCCCGAATCCTTGATCCCCCCGTAGGGCATGGCATCCACCCGGAAGGAGGGAATGTCCCCCGCTATCACTCCTCCCACTTCCAGCCGCTCGTAGGCCTGGAACAACCGTCCCGCGTCGCGCGTGAACACTCCTGCCTGCAGCCCGTAAGCCGAGTCGTTTACACGCTCCAGCGCTGCTTCGAAATCTTCGTAGCCTTCCACCGTCACTACCGGAGCGAATATCTCCTGGCAGTTGACCCGCATCTCCGCGCCGGTCTCCGTCAGAACGGTCGGTTGCAGCAGGTTGCCTGCGCGTTGCCCGCCGCTCAGCAGTTTCGCCCCGCCCGCCACCGCCTCCCGCACCCACTCCTCCGCCCGCCGCGCGTCCGCT
>DASVBI010000759.1:0-7317 GCA_036375915.1 Terriglobales bacterium
AATCCGCGACCATCCGCGGCGAAATGAATTTCTCTGCGATCTCTGCGTTAATCTTTTTGTCGCGCGAAGGAGACTCCTGCAGTGCCCGCCACGCGCCCCTTAATTGTTGCGCCAGAGGTCTCGCCTGCGGAATGGAGCAGATCCTTAACCTCTGTTGACCTGCCTGTAATTGCGTCCTAAGATTCCCGCCCATGGACACCCCCTCGCCACTGGTCGGGCAGACGGTCTCGCACTACCGCATTATCGAGAAGCTGGGAGGCGGGGGAATGGGCATTGTTTACAAGGCCGAGGACATCGAACTTGGCCGCTTTGTTGCCCTTAAATTTCTCCCCGACGAGGTGGCGCAAGACGCGCAGGCGCTGGAACGGTTCCGCCGCGAAGCCCGGGCGGCTTCAGCGCTGAACCACCCCAATATCTGCACCATCTACGAAATCGGCAAGCAGAGTGAGCGATCTTTCATCGTAATGGAGTTTCTGGACGGCACGACCCTGAAGCACTACATCAGCGGGAAACCCCTGGACACAGAGACCGTCCTGGCCCTGGGGATTGAGATCGCCGATGCGCTCGACGCGGCCCACGCGCAAGGCATCATCCACCGGGACATTAAGCCGGCAAACGTCTTCGTCACAAAACGAGGCCACGGCAAAATTCTTGATTTCGGCTTGGCCAAGGTGACGGCTGTGGGAAGCACGGGGAGGGGCGGGACAGAGGGGGCCTCTCAGGCAACCCTGGAGTCCGGCGCCGAGCACCTGACCAGTCCGGGCACAGCGGTGGGGACCATTGCCTACATGTCGCCGGAGCAAGTTCGGGCCAAGGAATTGGACGCGCGCACGGATTTGTTCTCATTCGGCGCGGTTCTCTACGAAATGGCGACGGGGGCATTGCCCTTCCGTGGCGAAAGCACGGGAGTCATTTTCGAGTCCATCCTGAACCGTACCCCGGCGCTTCCGGTTCGACTGAATCCCGATCTGCCGGCCGAACTGGAGAGAATCATCAACAAGTGTCTGGAAAAAGACCGCAATCTCCGCTACCAGCACGCCTCCGAGATTCGCACCGACCTGCAGCGGGTGAAGCGCGACAGCGAAACGGGCAAGTCGGCGGCAGCATTGCCCGCGACCAGGCCTTGGGCAGGCCGGCATAAGTGGGCGGTCACGGCCGCCGCGGTGGTGGTACTGATCGGGGTTGCCGTCGCAGGCTGGCGCTATCAAAGGCGCCCGACCTCCGGGTTGAACGCAGCCGATAGTGTGGTGGTGGCAGACTTTTCGAATTCCACGGGCGATCCCGTATTCGACGATACCCTCAAGCAGGCGCTGCTGGTTCAGCTAAGTCAATCGCCTTTCTTGAATGTTCTTTCCGAGCAAAAGATCACTCACGCGCTGGGACTAATGGGCCGCTCTCCGGGGGATCGGCTGACACCCGATGTGGCGAGGGAAGTGTGCCAACGGACCCAGAGCAAAGCCATGCTGGCAGGTTCCATTGCCCTGCTGGGAAGCGAATACGTAATCGGATTGCGAGCGGTTGATTGCGAGTCAGGCGAGTCGGTGGTGCAGGAACAGGGAACGGCTGCGAGCAAGGAGACTGTGCTGAAGGCGCTGGATGCCGCCGCCACTAAGATGCGGGAGAAGCTGGGAGAATCGCTGGCTTCGATTGAGAAGTTCAGCACGCCTCTGGAGCAGATCACCACCCCGTCGCTGGAAGCGTTGAAGATGTGTTCCGTAGGCTACCGCACCATGAACACCAAGAGCCAGGCCGAAGCTGTACCCTTTTTCCAGCGTGCGCTCGAACTCGATCCTGACTTCGCGGCGGCTTATGTCGGGCTGGGAACCACTTATCTGAATATGGGCGAGTCGGGCCTGGCTACGCAATATATTCGAAAAGCTTACGAGCTGCCTAAAGAGCGGGTAAGTCCCCGGGAACGCTTTTATATTTCCGCCCACTACTACGACAGCGTCACGGGCGAGCTGGAGAAAGCAGAGGAGACCTATAAACTCTGGGCCCAGGATTTTCCCAACGACCACGGGGCGCATGTAAATTTGGGGTACGTCTATAGCGTTCTGGGGGAAAACGAGAAGGCGCTGGCCGAGGAGCTGGAGACCACACGGGTAAACCCAGACCTGGGGCTGGGATGGGCGAACCTGATTCAGACTTACGTGCAGTTGGACCGCCTTAAGGACGCCAAGGCGGCATATCAGCAAGCTGTGACCCGGAAACTCGATGGCGATTCGGCGCACCTCAACCGCTACGCCATCGCCTTTCTCGAAGGCGACGCGGGCGAGATGCAGCGCCAGTTAGCCTGGGGCACAGGAAAAGCCGGGGTAGAGGACTTCTTTTATTCTTACGAATCCGACATGGAGGCCTTCGTGGGCCATTTGGCGAAGGCACGTGGGGCAACGCAGCAAGCCGCCGACTCGGCTCGACGGAATGACGAAAAGGAAACCGCGGCTCAGTGGCAGTTGAATGGCGCGATCCGGGAAGCGGAGTTTGGCGACAGCGAACGTGCTCGCCGCGAGGTTGCCTCTGCGCAGGCGCTGGCCTGGACACGCGACCTGAAGATTTTGGCCGCCTTGGCGTTGGCGCGTTCCGGAGATTCGCTGGCGGCCCAGAAACTTGCCGATGAACTGGAAAAAGAAAATTCAGTAAATACGATAATCGTCAATTACTGGTTGCCGACGGTTCGCGCCAGCATCGAGATTAATCGTCGCAATCCCGGCAAGGCGGTGGAGCTATTAGAGCCCGCTCGGCCTTACGACCTGGCTTCTCCAACTCCGGCAATCGAATTTGGTTCCTTTCTGTATCCCGCATACGTCCGTGGAGAAGCCTTCCTGCAGCTCCATCGCGGGACGGAGGCGGCAGCAGAATTTAAAAAACTTCTCGACCATCGTGGCCTGGTCGCGGACTGTCCGCTGGCCGCGCTGGCTCATCTCCAGCTCGGCCGCGCCTATGCGATGGCGGGCCAAAGCGCCCGGGCAAGAGCGGCGTATCAGGATTTTCTCGCCTTGTGGAAGAACGCCGACCCCGATATCCCCATCCTCCAGCAAGCCAAGGCGGAATACGCGAAGTTGCCATAGCCCCGACGAGTGCGGGCGGCGCGGCTTGTCCCGAAGCGGGCTTTTCCCGAATCCGACGGGACCATCACCAAAGGGTGCCCCGGCCGCACCGACCCGCCCTCTCCCTGCCTTTTACGATGCAGTAGATGGCAAGATTGCACAGCCAGGCTCAGGCACGGGTGCCGGCCGGCGGCCGCGCGCAGGGCGTGTCGCTGCTGGAATTGAGCATCGTGTTGGCGGTGATGCTGGTGGTAACGGCCAGCGCCCTGCCCAGCGTGCTGACGGCCATGCAGCAGTATCGCCTGCGGACGGCGGCCAAGGACCTGGCCGCCATGCTGCAAAGGTCGCGCATGCGCTGTGTGCGCGACAACCGCCATTACACGCTGCAGAGCAGCCAAATTACCCAGGGCAACGTGACCTACAGCCAGTTGTTCCTGGATCAGAACGACAGCGGCAGCTACGACCGCGGCGAGGCGTTCCTGCAGTTGCCCGCCGGGGTGCGTTTTAACAGCGCCTCCGCGCCCGCGATAGCCGCGGCCACGCTGGGCTACACGCCGCAGCCCACCTCCACCGCGCTGAGCTTCAACGGCATGGGCCTGCCCTGCGTGATGCGCAGCGGGCTGTGCACCAACTGGGACGCCAATGGCAACGCCGTGGGCGTGGTTTACTTTCTGCAGAACTCGCGCCATAGCAGTTCCGCCTGGGCGGCGGTGGCGGTGACTCCGGCGGGACGGGCGCGCACCTGGCTGTGGTCGTCCGGCAGTTCGCAGTGGGTGGCGCAATGAGGCCAACGGGGAAGAAGCGATGAAACGCGGCGAGCCACAAACGCGGCGTTGCCCGGCCCCCAGGGCGGGCATGAGCATGCTGGAACTGATGGTTGCGATGGCGGTGCTGGCGGTGGGTATGACGGCGGTGATGGCGCTGTTTCACACCGCCATTCTCACCAACAACCGCGCCAAGGTGGATACCAGCGCCACCATGCTGGCGCAGACGGTGCTGGAGAAGATCGCCGCCCAGCCCGCCACTCAGAACGCCGCCATTTCCCTTACCGACTGCGGAGCGACTCCCACCACCTGGGTGATTGCCACGGCGGGCGCGGCCGCGCCCGGCAACGGCGCAACCCTGGACGGCACCAGCGGCGCCATTGATTTCACCCAGACTTATGCCGACGTGCCCGCCAGCTACAAAATGCAGTTTGCGGGCTGCGGAGCGGGTGGGCGGCAGCTCACTTTCGATGTGCGCTGGAATGTACAAACGGTCAGCGCCAACACCCGGCTGATCACGGTGGCGGCGCGTCCGCTGGCAGCAACCGCCGGCAACCACCCGGCGCAATTCGCCCAGCCCGTCACCCTGCGCACCATCGGAGGCACATAATGCGGCGCAAGATTCTCCGCCCAAGCGGCGGCAGCACTCACGGCTTCACCCTGCTGGAGTTGCTGGTGGTGGTGGCCATCCTGACCGCCGTGCTGGGGGTGGTGTTCACCGCCGTAACCCGGCTGCAGAAGACCTACAAGGCGGAGGAAACCAAGGTGGACGCCACCGAACTGGCGCGCACCTTCCTGGATGGGATGGCGAGCGAGCTGCGGCAGGCAGGCTTTCCCTCGCGCCGCCTTTTCGCTCCCGGGGTGCTGGGCAGCCCGGCGGTGAATGATTACCGCTGCGCCGCCGGCCTGGTGCGGGTATCCGCTTCCGAGTTGTGGCTGGAGGCCGATATTGAAGGCGATGGGCAGGTGGAAAGCGTGCGTTACACCCTGACCGACAGCAATGGCACGCCGGTCACGGCCAATAGCAATTGTCCCTGCAACCTTTGGCGCAGCCAGGTGGTGAAGGTGACGGGAGCGCCGGCTTCGCAGGCGGTGAATTACAACTCCAGCGTGGACCGCATTATCAACAGCGGGGGCGCAGGCGGAGGCGGCGGGGCGCTGGCCCTCAGCGGCAGCACCAGGTTTGGGGCGGGCACGGTTGCCAACGACGTACTCTACGCCGCCTACAAAACAGCTCCGCTGTTCGCGGCCTTCGACCAGAGTGGAAACGCGCTTTCTCTGCCGCGCGACCTGGCCAGCAATCCCGCCGGCCTGGCGCAGGTGCGCGCGGTCACCATTACCCTCAACCTGCTGGCAGGGGCTCCTGACCTGCAGACCGGAATGACGCCGGCCCTCAGCATGAGCGCCAGCGCCCGGCTGAACAACTATTAGGACAAGCACATGGCACGTTTTACGCAGTTTAAAAAGTGGACGGTGTGCGGGGCAGTGGCGCTGCTGGCGCTGGGAGGGAGCGCCTGGGCGCAGGAGCGGTCTCTGGCCGAGGTCGCCAGGGAGAAGAGCGGCAAGACCGCGACGCGGGTGTTCACCGACGAAGATCTGGAGGCGTCGCGTCCCGCGGAAGCGGTCCCGTCCTCCGCTGGCCTGAAGACGGAAGCAGCGACCGCGGGCCAGGACCAGCAAGGCGCGCGGGTCACGGTTCCCGGGCTGTTGCAGGAAGGCTCTTTGCAGGAAGCGCGCGCCCTTCTGAAAAGTTTGCAGCACGATGAGGACGTTCTGCTGCGGCGCTATGCCCAGATCGAGGAGAAGCTGGCCGGAGAAAAGAACGAGCACCTGCGGCAGGTGTACTCCAATTCTCTGGCGCGCCGGGAGGAAACCCTGGCGCGAAAGCGCGGGCAGATGGAACAGGTGAGCAAGGCAATCGGAGCGGCGGAGAACAGCCGCACCTCCTCGCCGGGGAGCAAACAGGAGGGTAAAACGAATATTGAGAAATAGAGAGCAGGGCGTGGCGCTGCTTGCCTGTTTGCTGGCGCTGATGCTGCTGACCGCCATCGCCCTGGGACTGATGTACCTGGGTGACGCGGAGACGCGCGGCAATGACAACTTCCGTTCTTCGCAGCAGGCCTATTTTGCCAGTCTGGCGGGTCTGCAGAATGCGCGCGAGCGCATGATGCTGGCCAACGTGGCTCCGCACAAAATCGTGCCTCCCAGCGGCATGCCGGGCAGCAGCAACTCGGTCCTGTATGTGCTCAATCCGGCGGGAGCTACGGACGCGGTCACGCCTGCCACGGTGGGCAGCAATTACTACGACCAGGAACTGTGCCGGGAAATGGCGGCGCAGAACATTGCCTGTCCCCTGGCGAGCGGCAACATCACCAGCGGTACGGAAGACGGGCCGCCTTACCTGAATACGGCGGCTGCGCTGCCCTACAAGTGGGTGCGCATCAACCGCAAGGCCAACGCTTCCGACGCGCCCTACTACAACAATGGCAGCGCTGGAAGCTCCACGCTGAGTACGCAGGTGTGCTGGAACGGAGTAAGCGAACTGCCGGTCACCCTGCTGCCGGTAAGCGACTGCGCGCTCTCCCCGGGCAGCGATCCGGCGGGCTGGAGCCCGGTCTACGAATTAACCTCGCTGGCGGTGACCGCCAACGGCGCTTCCCGCCTGCTGCAGATGGAGGTAGCGCAGGACCCGCCGCTGGTGACGCGGGCGGCGGTGGATTCGCAGGACCACGTGGACCTGAATGGCAGCTTGATGGTGAACGGCTGGGATTACTGCACTTGCCAGTGCACCACCAGCAAGGTGAACAACAAGAACGTCACCACCTGCACTAACCGCGCCGGCCTGGTTTGCGATGGCACCCACTTTGCCATCTACGCCGCCGGTTCGGTGGACAATCCCACGCCCTCGGAAACGCTGCTCGCGGGCACGCCTCAACCGGTGGTGCAGAACCAGCCCTGGCCCTGGGATATGGACGCGCTGGTGGCCAAGTATCGCGATGCCACCGGCACAGTCAATGTCACGCAGTCGCCTTACAACTGGACGTGCCCCTCTGGGAATTGCGGAACCAGAGCAGGTCAGACCCTGGGCACGCCGCCCACCTTTCCTCCCAGCCCTCCCAACAATCCTGTGGGCCCGGTGGGCATGGCCAAGCAGGTCACCTATGTGCCGGGTGATTTGCAGCTCACCGGAGGAGCGGTGGGAAATGGCGTGCTGGTCGTGAACGGCAATCTGGACATCCACGGCGGGCTGAACTTCTATGGCCTCATTATCGTGCACGGTGTGATTTCATTTACCGGCGGCGGCTCCAGCGGGGTGAATATTTATGGCGCTGTGCTGGCCGGACAGCAGTCGTTTGTGGACACTACCCTGGGGGGCAGCGCCAATATTGGCAATAATATACTTGCCTAACCAAGGGGGAGATATGGAAAATAGTAATGCCGTGACAGGGCGAATCACCGGAGACCGAGATTTGCGCGAAGGTCTGCGAGCACTTTCTCGGATGATG
>DASVBI010000729.1:0-2499 GCA_036375915.1 Terriglobales bacterium
ATAACTTCTACTAATCCCGCCACCGGCGAGGTGCTGCGCGAAGTTGACTGCACTGCGGAGGAAGATGTGCGCGCGGCGGTGGACCGCGCCCGCGCCGCCCAGCCGGCCTGGCATCAACTCGGTGTCCATCGTCGCCTGCAGATCCTGCGCCGTTTTCAAGCCCTTCTCCAGGAAAAGAAGGCCGAGGTCGCCCGCGTTATCACCCGCGAAGCCGGCAAGCCCTACGTGGAGGCTTTGCTCACCGAAGTGCTGGTGGTGCTGGACGCGGCCCAGTTCTGCTTCGCTGGCGTCCCCGCCCTGCTTCGCGACCGGCCTGTTGGTCACGCCAACCTGGTCATGAAAGCCAAGCGTGGCTGCATCCGTCGCCAGCCTTATGGCGTGGTCGGCATCATTTCGCCCTGGAATTATCCCTTCGCCACTCCCGGAACAGAAGGTTTGGCGGCGCTGGCGGTGGGCAACGCGGTCGTGGTCAAGCCCTCCGAATTCACCACCCTATCCGCGCTGGAATTGCAGTCTCTGCTGCGCCTGGCCGGAGTGCCCGACGACATTTTTCAGATCTTGCCCGGCGCGGGCGCGACTGGGGTCGCCCTGGTCAACTCCAGCGTGGACAAACTGATCTTCACCGGCAGCGTGGCCAGTGGGAAGAAAGTGGCTCAGGCCGCCGCGGCCCGCCTCTTGCCCGTGGTTCTGGAACTGGGAGGCAAGGACCCCATGCTGGTGCTGGACGACGCCGATGTTGAAGTTGCTTCCAGCGCCGCCGTCTGGGGCGCCTTCGTCAATGCCGGCCAGGCCTGCCTTTCTGTCGAGCGCTGCTACGTCCACCAGAGCCTTTATGAACCCTTCCTCGCCGCGGTGCTGGAGAAGACGGGCAAACTGCGCGTGGGCAATGGACTGGATCCTTCCACCGAGGTTGGGCCCATGATCCACCAGCGCCAATTGCAGATCGTTGAAGAGCACGTGGAAGACGCGCGCGGCAAGGGAGGCCGGGTGCTGGCGGGCGGCACGCGCCTGCCGCAACTGGGGCCGAATTTCTATGCTCCTACCGTGGTCGCCGATGCCCATCATGGTATGCGCCTGATGCGGGAAGAAACCTTCGGGCCGGTATTGCCCGTCATGCCCGTCGAATCCGACGAACACGCCATCGCGCTGGCCAACGATTCCAAGTTTGGACTGGCGGCCAGCATCTGGACCAGCCACCGCGCCCGCGGAGCGGCCCTTGCCGCACGCCTGCAGGCCGGTACGGTGATGGTGAATGACGTGATTTCCTGTTATGGCATCAGCGAAGCGCCCCACGGCGGCGTGAAGTCCAGCGGCCTGGGACGCACCCATGGCCAGCCTGGCTTGGAAGAGATGGTGTGGCTCAAATACGTGGATTCCGACCTCCTGCCGCGCCGGCGCAAGGTCTGGTGGTACGGCTACGGCCCCGAGTTCGCCCGCCAGATGGAGGGCTTCGTGGAGTTCCTGTTCTCCCGCCGCTGGGGCGCCCGCCTGGCTGGCGGCATACGCGCGCTCAAGGCCTACTTCCGCCGCAATTGGCTTTGATGAAAACCGCCGAGGACGCCAAGGACGCCGAGGAGAACAGCTTCATTGCAGTCAAGTCCTCGGGGAACCCCGTTTTTCGGTCGTATATTTCTTGATCTTTATTTCTCCGCGTCCTCTGCGTCCTCTGTGGTTTTCATTCCTATTGTTCGCTAAAATGGCCATCCAGCGGCCCTGCCGCGCATCTTAGCCATAAGAGGGTAGGTCCTTTGGCCACACCGGGCATGCAGGCTGCCAATATGCAGTCAGTGCAGCAACAACTCCCCAATCACAAGGTCAAGATGAAGAAGCCAGGCCAGCGTTCCTGCAACGAAAAGGACGCCAAGGGCAAGTTCTGCGGCGGCCACCTGAAGCGCTGGTACTACCACGACGACGTGCTGGAGCGGGAGTGTGGGGACGTGGAGCAGGCCTTCGGGCCGCAGGCGGAAATCTACCGCTGCGAGCATTGCAAGACCTTGTACCTGCCCAATCCCGAGGACCCGCGCGGCACCAACGTGGCCGGTCAGGGGCAGATTTCGGTGTTCGGGCTGACAATTCCGCCCAAGGACGGAAAATGATTGACGATTGAAGATTGCCGATTGACCCCCCGGGCGAGGGTTTTCAATCGGCAATCGAAAATCGTAAATCGTCAAGGGGTTTAGCTTGCTCGCTTCCGAGCTCATTTACGACTGGAACCAGGCCGCGCTCAATCTCCGGCCCAGCGGCCCGGTGTTGCTGAATGACGAGAGCCTGCGCGACGGACTGCAATCGCCCTCGGTGCGCGATCCCTCGATCGCGGAAAAGATCGGCATCCTCCACCTTATGGAGGACCTGGGCATCAACATGCTCGACCTGGGCCTGCCTGGGGCGGGCCCGCGCGCCAGCGAGCATGTGGAGGCGCTGGCCCGCGAAATCGCCAATTCCCGGCTGAAGATCAAGCCCAACTGCGCCGCCCGCACTCATCAGAACGATATCCGGCCG
>DASVBI010000545.1:0-3568 GCA_036375915.1 Terriglobales bacterium
CAACGTAAAGCGTTCAGTGCCATGGCCTGCAGCGATGCTACCCCATAACAGGGCGAGCCTCAGAACCTTTACAGAACTTTACTCATTTGTGCCCGCTCCCGATCAGCACGTGGTCCTCCTGCACCGGTCCAGTCCATGCCGAAGGCTTCTGGAAACGACGCCGGAACCAGTTTTGCAGCGATTCCAGGTAGGTGTAAACCACGGGCGTGATGTAAAGAGTCATGAGTTGAGAGAAGAGCAGACCCCCGACCACGGCCACCCCCAGAGGACGGCGTGATTCCGAGCCGGCGCCCATCCCCAGGGCGATGGGCAACGTTCCCATCAGTGCGGCCATGGTGGTCATCATAATGGGGCGGAAGCGAATGAGACAGCCCTGGTAGATGGCCTCCTCCGCGCACTTCCCTTCCGTGCGCTGCGCCTCCAGGGCGAAGTCAATCATCATGATGGCGTTTTTCTTGACGATGCCCACCAGCATGATCACCCCCACAAACGCGTAAACGTTCAGGTCCATGTGGAACAGCATGAGGGTGACCAGGGCGCCAAAACCGGCTGAGGGCAAGCCCGAAAGAATGGTAAGGGGATGGATGAAGCTTTCGTAAAGAATGCCGAGCACGATGTAAATGACCAGAATGGCCGCCAGCAGCAACACTCCCAGGCCGCGCACCGAGGACTGAAAAGCCTGGGCAGTGCCCTGGAAGCCGGTGGTCACGGTAGCGGGAAGAACCTCGCGCGCCACCTGGTTGACTTGGGCGACGGCTTGGCCGAGAGCAACTCCCGGCCTGGTATCGAAGGAAATGGTCACCGCCGGCAGTTGGCCAAGATGGTTGACGGTGAGCGGTCCCAGGGTGCGTGACAACTGGGCCACGGTGTGCATCGGGATGACTTGCCCGGTTCTGGAGCGAACGTAAAGATAGGCCAGCGCGTTGGGATCCGTCTGATACTCGTCGGCCAGCTCCACAATCACCTTGTAGGCGTTATTGGGAGCGTAGATGGTGGAAATCTGGCGCGCGCCATAGGCGCTGTTCAGCGCGTCCTCCACCTGTTGCGCGGTGATTCCCAGCGCCGATGCTTTGTCGCGCTCAATCTGCACCCGCAGCTGCGGGTTCTTCAGCTGCAAGTCGCTGGTCACATCCTGCAGGCTGGGCAGCTTCTGCAGCCTGGCTTCCAACTGCTGCGCGCCGGCATAGAGCTCGGCAGTATCGGGGTCCTGCAGGGTGAATTGGTACTGGCTCTTGGTCAACATGCCGCCAATGCGAATGGGCGGCGGGTTCTGCAGGTAAACCTGGATTCCCGGCACCTGAGCCAGTTGCGGGCGCAGGTCCTGCATCACCCGGTCCGCGTGCGGGCGCCGGCTGCGCGGCTGCAGGCGCAGGAAAAAGCGCCCGGCATTGCCCGCTCCCGTGCCCGCCGCCGACATGAAGCGCTCCACGTACGGGCTGTTCTGCAGAATGCGCGCCGCCGCCTGCTGGTGGCGCACCATGCTGTCGAAGGATATGCCCTGCGCCGCTTCCGTCATGGCGAACATCTGCCCGGTGTCTTCGCTGGGCAGAAAGCCCTTGGGAATGGCGTAGAAAAGGTAAAGGGTGGCGATCAGGATGGCGAATGACGACACCAGCGTGGCCAGGCGGTGGCGCATCACGCCGGCGAGCGTGCGCCCGTAGGCGCTCAGCATGGCGTCGAAAACCGCCTCACAGGCCTGGTAGAAGCGGCCGTGCCGCCGCGACTCATAAGGCCGCAAAAAACGGCTGGCCAGCATGGGGGTAAGGCTCAGCGAAACCAGCCCGGAAACCAGGATGGCGGAAGTGATGGTCACGGCAAACTCGTGCAGCAGGCGGCCCAGGATTCCGCCCATGAAGAGCACGGGGATGAAGACGGCGGCCAGCGAAAGCGTCATGGAAACGATGGTGAAGCCGATTTCGCGCGCTCCGCTGAAGGCGGCCTGCAGCGGCGCTTCTCCATGTTCCATATGGCGAACAATGTTCTCCAGCATGACAATGGCATCGTCCACCACAAAGCCCACGGAAAGCGTCAGCGCCATCATGGAGAGGTTGTCGAGACTGAAGCCCAGCAGGTACATGACGGCGAAAGTGCCCATGATGGACATGGGCAGCGCCAGGCTGGGGATGACGGTCGCGGACACGTTGCGCAGGAAGAGGAAGATGACCAGAACGACCAGCATCACGGTGAGCTTCAGGGTGAACTTGACCTCGTCCACGGAAGCGCGAATGGAGTCGGAACGGTCGAAGAGGATGTCGAGGTTGACCGAGGCCGGGATCTGGGCCCGAAAGGTGGGCAGCAGCGCCTTGATGGAGTTCACCACCTCCACCGTGTTGGTTCCGGGCTGGCGGAGAATGGCAATCACAATGGCGCGCGAAGATCCCTGGCGGGTGTACTGCCAGGCCGCGATCTTGTCGTTCTCCACGCTGTTGACAACTCCCCCCAGGTCCTCCAGGCGGACGGGCGCGCCGTTGCGGTAAGCCACGATCAGAGGCCGGTAGTCTTTGGCGTCGGTGAGCTGGCCGTTGGTTTCCAGGGTAACGGCCTGGTGCTCCCCGTAAAGCGTGCCCACCGGGTTGTTGACGTTGCCGGTGGCGATGGCCTCGGCCACCTCGTCAATTCCAATCCGCCGCGTGGCCAGGGCCCGGGGATCGAGCTGTGCCCGCACGGCAAACTTCTGCGCTCCGTACACCTCCACCTGGGCCACGCCGCTGATCATGGAAATGCGCTGCCCCAGGGTGGTTTCCGCGTATTCATCCACCTGAGAGAGGTGGAGCACGGGCGAGCTGAGCGCCAGGTAAAGGATGGGCTGGTCAGCGGGATTCACTTTGCGGAACGAAGGCGGCGCGGGCAGGTCGCGCGGCAGGTCGCGCTCGGCCTTGGAAATCATGGCCTGCACGTCCTGGGCGGCGGCATCAATGTTGCGGGTCAGGTTGAACTGCAGGGTGATATTGGTGCTGCCCAGCGAGTTGGTGGAGGTCATTGAATCCCCGCCGGCGCGGGTGGAGAACTGCCGCTCCAGGGGCATGGCCACGGCCGTGGACATGGTGCGGGGACTGGCGCCGGGCAGGCTGACGCTGACCACGATGGTGGGAAAATCCACGTTGGGCAGGTCGCTGACCGGAAGGGCGCGATAGCCCATCCAGCCAAACAACAGGATGGCCAGCATGACCAGCACGGTCATGACCGGGCGCTTGATGAACAGTTCGGCAATACTCATGCCCGAGCCACCAGACTGATTCTGCGGCAATCACGGGCCAGGCTACGGTGATGCACCGCACCAGCGCCGGTGATAACTGGGAGAGGTTTGACAACCGCCGATTGCTCGGCCAATACTCGGTCGCTTTCCATGCCTGGAGGCAATTCGTGCGGCGATTCAAACTGTTAGTTGTGCTGCTGGTGTTTTCCGCTTCGTTTGTCCCTTTGCGTGCCCACTCGCAGCGCTGGTCCGAGGCCAAGGCCAATGCCTGGTACCAGCAGCAGCCCTGGCTGGTGGGAAGCAATTTCACTCCCGCCGATGCCATCAACCAGCTGGAAATGTGGCAGGCCGCCACTTTCGATCCCCAGGAAA
>DASVBI010000594.1:0-2751 GCA_036375915.1 Terriglobales bacterium
GCTGGCTGTCGCCAGCGGGCAGGTCGCGCGCTTCCACAACGTTCATCTTGGGAAAGCGCTGGCGAAAGCCGTCGAGGTCGCTGGCCATCAGTTGTTGCAGCGTCTGCCCAGGCTGCTTCTCAGCGATATTGGGATAAATGACGCTATCGGCATGGTCCCAACTGGAGCCCTGGGGATAGAGCACGCAGCAGGTGCCCATCTTCTGGCCGATAGCCCGGTCCAGCACCCAGCCTTTGGGCACCGAAATCATGAAGCCGCCGTGGTCGGAATAAATAATGGCCGCGTTCTGCTGGGCGGCGGCGGTGTCCGGCATCTTCAGTTGAGAAAGGTTGGGCGCAACCGCGGTCGGCACCGTGGTATTGAGCAGCAGGAAAACCAACAGGTTCAGCAGCATGAAACTGGTCCTCGGGCGTGAAGCCCTGCCACTGACCTGGAGTAAAGGCATATTAGCCTTTGCCCGGTCCCCGCGAAAGGTTACCAAGGCAGCGGGACTGCGGAGTCCGTATTACCGCGAAAGCCGCTTCAGATGGCACTTTCGTGCCCGTTACCGATTTTGAAACAAATTGGTTTTGCGGCAATGTTTATCCCCGCCTGCGGGCACGCTTCGCTTTGAACGATTCGCCCATGCAGTACCATGGATGTGTGCACGACCTCCCGCAGCACGTCTCTCGCTACCTCCGCGAACGAGAGCTCGTCCGCGCCGGCCAGCGCGTGGGAATGGCGGTGTCCGGGGGCGCCGACTCCGTCGCTCTTTTCCGTTTGCTGCTGCAGTTGCGCGATGAGTTGGGCCTGGTGCTTGCGGTGGTTCACGTGAATCACCAGCTCCGCGGCTCGGAAGCTGATGCCGACCAGCAATTCGTCACTGAACTGGCCGCGAAATATGGCCTGCCGCTACACGCGGTTTCCGCTGATACGCCCTCCTTCGCCGCCGAACGCCACCTCAGCCTGGAAGCGGCCGCCCGGGAACTGCGCTATGAGCACTTCCGGCGCTTGCTGGGGGATGGCGTCCTGGACAAGGTGGCCACCGCTCACACCCTCGATGACCAGGCTGAAACCGTGCTGTTGCGGCTGGCACGGGGCACGGGGATCACCGGCCTGGCCGGCATTTACCCTAAGTGGCCGGTGGCCAGTGGCCAGCGGCCCTCCGCCCACGCGGGCGAGCGGAGTTCGCATCGAGCAACTGCCATCATCCGCCCGCTTTTGGAGAGCCGGCGTTCCGAGCTGCTGTCCTACCTGGAAAGCCTGAAACAACCGTGGCGCGAGGATGCCAGCAACCTCGACCTGCGGTTCGCCCGCAATCGCGTTCGCCATAAAGTCTTGCCCCTGCTGGAGAGCGAATTGAACCCGCGGGTCCGCGAACTGCTCGCCGAGACCGCTGAAATTGCCCGCGTCGAAGAAGATTACTGGGCAGCCGAAGTCTCGCGGGTTCTGCCCGGGGTCTGCACTGCGTCGGCCGAAGGATCTGCGGGTTCTTTGCATACGGCCGCCCTGCGCGAGCATCCCCTGGCCTTACAACGGCGGCTGGTAAGGGCGGTGGCGGAATTAAAAGGTCTGCGCCTGGAGTTCCAGCATGTGGAAGAAGTGCTGGCTTTGGCTCAGGCACCGCCGAGCGGCGAAAAGCAAGCCATGCTCCCGGGTGGCTGGCGCGCGGTGCGGCGGCGTGATGGGCTCCAGTTCGAGCCGCCACAAACCAGCCAACCAATCCGGGGTCAGGACTTTGCCTACTCCCTCCCCCTCCCCGGCGAAGTCACAGTGGCGGAGACTGGGACCGTGTTCCGGGCGATTGTGGGCCCTATTGCCCCGGAGCACGCCGCCCAGGCTTACGATCCCGCGTGTCTGCCTGATCGGCTGAAGGTGCGCAACTGGCGTCCGGGAGACCGTTTTTGGCCGGGGCATACCCGCGCCCCCAGGAAGGTCAAGGAACTGCTCCAGGAGCGCAAAATTCCTCCCGCCCAGCGCGGTAGCTGGCCGGTCATCACCGGGGCCGTTTCCGGCCACGAACAGGTGGTCTGGTTGCGCGGTTTTCCCCCGCCGCAGAAATTGCTGGTTCCCCCCGGCCAACCTCAAGGACTGGTGATTCAGGAGTATGCTTTGCAGGAAGTCCCATATCGGGCAGAATAGGCCGAGTCCGGCTGGTAACCTTTGTGGCTGGAGAGTTTAGCAGCTTGGCATCCGAAACCATCGCCGCCGTTCCCGTCCACCTGAAACCGGTGATCACTGCCGAACAGATTCAGAAGCGCGTGCGCGAAATGGGCCGGCAGATCAGCGATGATTATCGCGGCAAGACGATGCACGGGCTGGCGGTGCTGGAGAACGGCTTCATGTTCATGGCCGACCTGGTGCGCGCTCTGGACCTGGCAGTGATATGCGAATTTATCAAGCCTTTGTACCGGGACCGCATCCACGGCACCAGCACCAGCAAAGAGATCTTTTTCAGCCCGGAAATCGAGGTGCGGGGCCATCACGTGCTGCTGGTGGAAGGCCTGGTGCACTCGGGGGTAACCACGGATTTTCTTATGAACGGCCTGCGTTCTCGGGGAGCCGCCTCGGTGCGCCTGGCCACTCTGCTGGACCGCCAGGCGGCGCGCCGGGTGGCGCTGCAGCCCGACTATTTCGGTTTCCTCGTGGACGACAAGTTTCTTGTCGGCTATGGTCTCGGTAACCCTCTGCTTGAGCGCAACTTACCCTACCTTGTGGTGGGACGTCCTTAGGTGACCTAGGTCATTCAAATCGCCGGTCCAGACCCGCCCC
>DASVBI010000611.1:0-2655 GCA_036375915.1 Terriglobales bacterium
GGTGCAGGACCTGCCCACGCTGGTGTGGGCGGCCAATCTGGCAGACATCGAGCTGCACACGTCGTTGTCGCTGGGAGAAGAGATTCTGCAGCCCACCATGCTGGTGTTCGACCTGGACCCCGGGCCGCCGGCCAACATTGTTCAGTGTTGCCAGGTTGGTCTGTGGGTACGGGAAATCTTTAGCCACTTTGGACTGCAGTGTTTTGCCAAGACTTCCGGCTCGAAGGGCCTGCAGGTGTACGTGCCCCTGAACACGCCCACCAGCTACGACCACACCAAGCCGGTGGCGCACGCCATTGCCCGGCACCTGGAGAGGGAGCACCCCGAACTGGTGGTTTCCGACATGAAGAAAAGCCTGCGAACAAACAAAGTGTTGGTGGATTGGAGCCAGAACGACGACCACAAGACCACCATCTGCGTGTATTCGTTGCGGGCCAAAGAGCGGCCAACGGTTTCCACCCCGGTGGAGTGGGCGGAGGTAGAGCGCTGCCTGGAGAAACGAGATCCCAAGCTGCTGGTGTTTGAGAGTGGCGATGTGTTGAAGCGGGTGGAAGAGAAAGGCGATCTGTTCGAGCCGGTGCTGGAACTCAGGCAGAAGCTGCCTGCGCTGGGGGCGGTTGAGGGAAGGGAAAAGCGTGAGGCCCTTTCGGCGGCGGTAAAGAAACCCCGTGCTGCTTCCAGTTCGCGCGTCCCTCGCAAACGCGCACAACGCTGAAGGCGCGTGCTGGGCCGGGAGAAAGGAAGGGCGCACTATGGGTCTGTATGGAAAATACCTTCTACCCCGCATCATTGACCTGGCCATGAGGAACGAGGAAACAGCCCGGTTGCGGGCGGCATGGATTCCGCAGGCCCGCGGCGCCGTCTTGGAGGTGGGCATCGGCTCCGGCCTGAATTTGCCCTTCTACTCACCGGAGGTTCAGCGCGTCGTGGGCGTGGACCCTTCGCTGGAACTGCAGAAAATGGCGTCGAAGAGGATGGCCGCCTCTCCGATCAAGGTCCAATTCCTCGCGCAATCGGCGGAAGAGCCGCTGCCCCTTGACGATGCCAGCATGGACACGGTCGTCATGGCCTGGACATTGTGTTCCATTCCCAACGCGGCCAAGGCGCTGCGCCAGTTGAGGCGGCTTCTGAAGACAGACGGCCGCCTCATTTTTGTGGAGCACGGCCGCGCCCCGGATAGCAGAGTGGCTGCCTGGCAGGACCGGCTCACGCCGGTATGGAAGCATGCCACGGGCGGCTGCCATCTGAATCGCAAGGTTGATCAGCTCATTGCCGAAGCGGGCTTCCGCTTCCTCGAGTTGACCACCTCGTATCTTCCCGGCCCACGGCCCATGACCTATACCTACCAGGGTCTCGCAATGCCGGTCTGTGAGGAGAGCGGCCATGTACGGACTGATTGTTAAACTGACGGTGGTACCCGGCAAACGGGACGAGTTGATAGCGACTCTTAGAGAGAGTGCGGCCGGTATGCCGGGGTGCCTGAGCTACGTGGTGGCCAAAGATACTGCGGATGCAAACCTGCTCTGGGTTACCGAGGCGTGGGACAGCCAGGCCAGCCATGACGCCTCACTCTCATTGCCGGCGGTGAAGAAGGCCATACCGCGGGCCCAGGCAATCATCGCTAATTTCGAGAAGATCGCGGTCACCAATCCGGTGTGGGGAGCAGGACTGCCGGCTCACACCTGATGACTCGTGGTGCGCCATCCCGCAAAGCAAACCCTATAGCTTCGATGCGGCGACCGTTGTGCGCACAGCCCACTCCTCTATGGGATGCTGCCTGCGGCAGTCCAGGCACATGGTGGTGTTGAAGCGGGCGGAACAGTGAGGGCAGACGGCCTGAGTCTGGAAAGTATCAAAGGGCTGGCCGCAGGCCGTACACTTCCAGAAATTTCCGATCGGCGGCGACACCCGGCAACAAGGGCACACAAATTCCGCGTGGCGAGGCAGCTTGGCCAGTCGCGAGAGCGCCTGCGCCTGCCGCAGCCCGGCCCAGCAGTTCATCAGGATGAACACCGACAGGATGGCGAACCAGCCAGAGCGAATATATGCAGCGAGAAAAATGAGGCCAAGCACGCCCACGAAGCCGACGATGGTGGCCGCCATCAGGCTGCGGGCTCGCCCCAGCGGGAACCACAGCAGGGAACGAAGAATCTGGCCGCCGTCCAGGGGATAAATGGGCAGCAGGTTAAAGATCAGCAGGCCGAAGTTGATGTACCACAGTGCGCGGAGCAGCGCGTGGACGTTGGGCATCGCCGCCCACAGTCCCGCGGACCGGCCGGCCACGCCCACCATTTCCACCACTACCAGCAGGACCACGTTGACCAGCGGACCAGCTGCGATGCTCCACAGGGTGGCGCCGGGACGCGGCGGCGGGTCTACATAGGCGACCCCGCCCAGGGGCCAGAGCACAATGTGGTCTGACCTTCCGCCCACCTGGCGACAGGCCAGGGCATGGCCATATTCGTGGAGCAGGACGATGGCAAAAAGCGCCAGATACTCAATCGCATTCCAGACAACCGAGGAGTATCGGCCGGAGCGGGCGTTGATTTCGAAGAGCGCCACCAGAAACCAGGACCAATGCAGGAACACATCAATCCCGGCAAAGCGGAACAGGTGGACCGAACCCTTGCGAATGCTCCCCATAATGCGAGTTAT
>DASVBI010000148.1:0-4336 GCA_036375915.1 Terriglobales bacterium
TGTGCGAGCCCAGAGGTTCCACCAGGTCGGCCTAGAACCTCGGGACGAGCAAAAGTATCAGGGTGTGGCGAGTCCGGTAGATCAGGGCCAGCCCCGCCAGAAAGAGAAGGGCAGTGAACAGAACCCGCGCCGTACGTGTGTCGGTCAAGGCCACTGCTTAACCTCGGAGGGCGGCTTCAGTCGCGCACAACTTCCGTATCCTGGCCCGCTATCACCATGCGCACCAGCTTATAGCTATTATCCAGCCAAAGAGCCCAGTCGCCGCTGTCGGTTTTCAAGTTCAGGCGGATCAGGTTGCGTTCCACGCCGCGGACGGGGACCTTCTCCCACCCCGCTGATTCCATCGTCACCGTGCCGGTGGTGAGCCCTTGCGGAACCAGCACGCCAAACTTCTCCGGCGCCAGCTTGCATTCCATTTCCTTGGTTCCCGGCTTGCACCCTCCGGCCAGGTAGCGCCAAGCCAGCAGTTCACGCTGGGCAAAGAAGTTATTGTCCAGGATCACGGTTGTAGGCGGTACCAGGAACGGTTGCTGGATGGGCTTCGCATCCGGGGCGCTTATCATCCGCTCCACGATGAACGGGTCATTCGGAGTTACTAGCGCCTCCGCCTTCTCCGGAGTCAACTGATGCCACTCATAGCGCTTCAGCCCGCCGGCGCTGGTGAGTTCCATTTCCGAAGTCTGGGCTGGTTCCTTGGAACCATCATCCATTTTGAGCTGAAAGGTGGCCGTGCTGCCGCCCGGCTGCTGCTCAATCCTGAAAGTCTCGGTGGCTACGCGCTTCCCCCCGCGGAAGATGCCGAAGGAGCCGGAGTCCACTACTTTGCGGCCGCTGTCGCCATGGAGAGCACCCACCAGAGCCCCAATCCACAACATTACCATCCAGGTCCTGAACTTCACCGCCGTTCTCCTTGGCCAATTCCCCGCAGCCGCTGCATGATTTCCCCCGCCACTTCATCCACCTGCCGGCCACCTGTCTGCACACAACAATCCGCTTTCATATAACCTGAGTGGCGGGCGGCATACAATTGCCGGAAGTGGTTCTCCGAGATGGCCAGCGGGCGTGTGGCTTCAGCAATTTGCGCTCTGCGCCAGAGTTCCTCTACGGGCGCATCCAGAAACACAGTGTAGCCGCAATTCTGCAGGCAATCGAAGTTGTCGGCCTGCACGAAGGTGCCTCCCCCCAAAGAGACCACCGCCGCCTGGTTGCTGCTTCCCAGTTCCTTTATCAGCCGCAGTAATTCCTCCCTTTCCAGGCGGCGAAATTCACTTTCCCCGCTCTGGCGAAAAATGTCGGCGATCGTGCGTTCTTGCCGGGTTTCAATCCGCCCATCCAGATCCATAAATGGCCACCCCAGGCGGGCCGCCAGCCTCTCCCCCACGCTGGTTTTACCCGCGCCCATAAAGCCGACCAGAAACACGGCTCGCGGCCTGGGCCCAGGCTTGCCGGAAGATTGCTTGCGCCGCCGCGCTACCCCTTCAGCTTTTTTGGCTGCTGGTTTCAGTCGGCCCCCAGGCATTGTTAGGTTCTGGACACCAATACCCCAAACCTGGCCAGCGGACTAGGAATAGCCTCGCTCGCCGAATGGGCAAAATTTCTTTGTTTACTGTTTCTTGACGTGGATTTTACCACTGAAGGAACGCAGCCGAACCGAGGAGGACCCGGCATTAGCGGTTCCGGCAAACGATTTTCCCTGGGTCGTGGGTACGGAGCTGTGCGCCGCCGGGTGCAGGGGGAAATCGTTGCTCACGGCGCCTTGGGCGGAAGTGGCGGTTATATCCACGGAGGCGTTCGCCGGCAAACTGACGTCAATGTCGCCGGAATGGTTGGCGAGGACATATTCGCCGCTATCGCCGAAGTCGCCGTTGTAAGTGATCTTGCCGTCGGTGGTGTTAACTGACACCAGCCGTCCGTCGGTATCATCCAGGGTCACCGGTCCGCTGACCGAAACCACTTCCACGTCGCCCTGGTCCACGTTGGCCAGGTGGATGGGACCGCTGAGGGTGTGAACGTGGATATGGCCGCCATGCACCTGGCGCACCACAACCGCGGCTGCATCGCCTTCCAGCACCATGTCGGAATTAATGCCTTCCACGGAAATGGTTCCGCTCGTGGAACGCACGTTAAGGGAAGCGTCGGCGGGAATTCGGAGCTGGTAATCCACCCGCCCCTCGTCGGGCTTGGCACTCTGCAGGAAATGGGTGCGCAACTCCAGCCGGTTGCCCCGCTGGGAAGCATCCACTTCCACTTTTGAGGAGTGCAACAGCGCAACCACTCCTACCTGGTCGTCGCTGGAAGGTGTAACCGTCACGCCGCCGAATTGGTTCACCAACGATATGCTGGCGTGCGGCCCTAGTTGGTAGTGGAATTCCTTCCTGTTTTCGGCGGCAGCCGCCAGGGTAGCGCAGCTGGCCAACACGATTAGCACCCAGTGAGCACCGCGCGCCATGCCCTTCATCATTTCATTTGCGCCCGCATGACGGGCGCGCTGCCTCCCTCCGCTTTGTTGGCAGCCGCCACCCTCAGGCTCCGCCTCAGGGCAACGAGTGCCGCATGGCCATGTTATACAACATAGCCTTTTGCTGATAGGCCTCCAGCAAAGCTTGCCGGCTTTCCTCGTCATCGGGATTGCTGACGACCAGTTTGCGCGCGTCCGCGATGTAGGCGTTCACGTGCTGCAGACTTTGCTGGTAAGCCGGACTAAGGGCGGGCGCGTGGGCCGCCACCTCGGAAAGAACCTGCTGGTCCTGGCTTTCCCCCATACTGGCGAATTGCAGTGGCGCCGTAGGCGTGTCCACCACTGCTTCGGTGTTTCCGCTGGAAGCCTGGGCGCCGGCTGTGGCCTGCTGCTGAGGGATCATGCTTTGGTAATAATACAGACCCAGGGCCACGACCGCCGCGACCGCCACCGGGATCAACCAGCTTGCCGGTCCCCAGCGGGTGAGCGGTATGCTTCCTAGAAGACCCCCCCGGGCGAGGTCTTTGACCAGGCCTTCCCGCTGCAGGGAGGACTTGATGCCATCCCAGACTTTCGTCGGCGGTTCCATCATGGGGACCAGCAACTTGGCTTGTTCCGCGATGTATTTGAGATCCGACACCAGGTCAGCGCAGACCGCGCATTGGCGAAGATGCTCCTGTTGCTCAGCATTGCCGCCGTTATCAATGATGTAAGGCAGAACTGCCTGAAACTCCGCGCAGGTCATATGCTCCTTCTTCCCCGTTTCACCCTTCGCCATCAGCTCCTGCTGGCCCTCTCTATGCGGGCGGCCTTGAGGAGATCGCGCAATTTCATGCGCGCTTTATGCAGCTGTGACTTGCTGTTGCCGATGGAACAGCCCATGATCTCGGCAATCTCGTTATGCTCATATCCTTCCACATCGTGCAGCACGAAAATGATACGGTACCCTGGAGGCAGGCTTTCAATGGCCCGCTCCAGGTTCACCCGGTCAATGGAGCCCGCCAGCATGTTGTCGCGGGCGCCGATGTCTTTCTTCGGCCCATCTTCCTGCGGTTCCAGGCTCTCTTCCAGCGAAACTTCTGGCAGGCCCTTCTTGCGCAGGTGCATCAGCACCACGTTCACCGAAAGCCGGTGCAGCCAGGTGGAAAAGGCCGACTCCCCGCGAAACGTCGCGATCTTGCGATAAAGCTGCAGGAACGCTTCCTGTGTCAGGTCCTCGGCTTCTGCGGTGTTGCCGGTCATGCGCAGGCACAGGGAATAAACCCGGCGCTTGTGCATGGCATACAGGGCTTCGAATGATTCCGCGTCCCCCTGTTTGGCACGGTCAATGGCATCGGCTTCGCTGAGGCCGGGTACCAGCGTTTTTTTCGCTTGTGTCAATTCGCCTTTTTCAGGCCGCACTGATTGTGATGCGGCTAAGTAGTTGTTCGTTGTATGGCTTGCACGCAATACGCCAAACTCTGGTACATCTCCAGACGGGGCCTGGAACCTGATGCTGCAGGCCTCAAATGTGCCTGCTCGGCCTGCCCGGCCCCGCTTGCAGGGCTTCCCAAAGCATGCTTGAGCGCTCTCTCCCTACTGCGGAACCCGATGCTCCGACGTTAGTTTTCAGCAACATCGAAAATACCTGTTTTGCACCGGGGAGGAACGGCTACCGACCACAAATGGCATTCAAGAACTCTGATTAAGCACCCCTCCTTCCACTTTTTATACACCTGCGAAAACAGCAGTGCCTTGAACGCTAGGCAGATTTTTAGATTTCCCTTGACGTTCTACAAGAGCGAGCGCATCTTTCTTGTCGAATAACTAGGGGAGTTCACGTCCACCAGAGGCTCTGGTCTATGAAAATTGCCATATTGCTGATCGCTCTTTGGTGCC
>DASVBI010000768.1:0-2959 GCA_036375915.1 Terriglobales bacterium
CACCAGCCCAGCGAACCAGAGATATTGCAGCAACGGCATCCAGGAAAACTCCAGGCAACCAGCGGCCGGAGCCACTTGGTAGCCGATGAAGAATGCCCCCAGGGACAAGAGCGAGATGGCCAGCGCCACCGCGGGAAGCAGCCACCGCCTCTCCCGCCGGTCGTGAAATATTTGAATCGCAAACAGAACCGGGGTGATGAACCCGACAAAAGTTCCGAATCCGGTATAGATGAGGAGGAAATTCAGCAGCAAAACCAGGCCATAGCGCCAGTACACATTCCCTATTGTCCAAGCCAGGCAGAACAGCATGGTCAACAAAAGTGGAAAGGGGCCATGCGCGACAATGGGAGTCGTGGTGAAGGCCAGGCATGGTCCGAGGGAAAGAAAAATGGCCGGAATCACCACATCACTGGCGGCAAAGTACCCGAAAAGACGGCGCTTCAGCCAGAGAGCGGAGAGCATGGCCGCCACCATCACGGCGCCCTCCAGAAAGGCGGTGCCGCGGGAATCCCAGCGTGTCAGGCGATTGACCAGGGTATCAACGACGAAGCCGATTCCCAGGCGCGGCGGCCCGTGCTGCCAGGTAAAGATGCGCCACAACGAAGCACCCTGGAACTGCGGGGTACGAAAATCCCATTCGTCCCAGAAAAAAACGTTTACCGCATATTTATTCAGAACGTGGAACAGGCGACCGCTGAGAATCACGGCTCCAATTGCAACCAGAAGGAGGGCGTAAACAGAACCTGCAGCCTTCGCCGGCTCAAGAGTGGCGGCGCCAGGTGACAAATCCGCTCCAGACTGTTCCTGAGCGGTACGGTGCGATGCGACAGGAGTCTCTTTCAACGCGTGCCACCGGGAAATCTCTGCCGAACGAGCATGGCAGGGTTCCGCGTCTTGCGGGGATGGGATGGCTGGATGTTCATTCCTTTCGCGCTCTGGTGAGCCAACATATCAAAGCAAGTGCTGGAGTTCAATGGCGTGCCCCGGCCACGGAAAAAACCAGCACCATCGCCGGGGGCAATATGCGAACTGCAGGTCGGCCCATAGCGGAACCCGTTCGCCACTATCCATTGCGTATTACTCAACCTGTCCACAAGGCGCTCCTTAGAACCGTTTGTTTATCTGAACAAAACCAGACCGCAGCAAACTCTATAAACCTGACCGCAATGGCTCATACTGCGGAAGCAGTTCCGGCACAATTCTCCGCAGCGGCGGGTTGGCCCGGTCTTTGGCGGACAGGATGGGGTTGGCAACATTCCAGGCGATGCCCAGGGCCGGATCATTCCACAAGACGCCATGCTCATCCTCAGCATGGTAGAAATCACTGCACTTGTAGAGGAACTCGGCGGTTTCGGAAAGAACCAGGAAACCATGGGCGAAGCCACGTGGAACCAGGATTTGCTGTCGGTTCTCGGCTGAGAGGATTGCTGACACCCACTGCCCGAAATACGGTGATCCCACGCGAATATCCACCGCCACATCCAGGACCTCGCCCTTTATCACCCGGCAGAGCTTGGCTTGAGGCTGCTTTAGCTGGTAATGCAGGCCGCGCAAGGTGTTCCTGCAAGACTTGGAATGGTTGTCCTGAACGAAGGCCTCGCGGATGCCGAGATCCCCCAGCTTCGCCTGATGATAGCTCTCGTAGAAAAAGCCGCGCGCATCCTCATGCACCTGCGGGCGGATCAGATAGACACCAGGAATCTTGGTCTCAGTTACCTGCAAGATGCTCCCGCCTAGCGGCTTTCAGGCCGTAACTGTTTTCAGCGACTTCTCGCGGTGGGTATAGTAC
The DNA here is from genome assembly GCA_036375915.1 of Terriglobales bacterium. GTDB lineage: Bacteria > Acidobacteriota > Terriglobia > Terriglobales > Acidobacteriaceae > JAICWP01. The sequence goes on from DASVBI010000768.1 coordinate 1,790, forward strand.
TTGTCGTAATACTGCTGGTAGTCGCCATTGCGCACGTGCTGCAGCCAAGCGCCGTTGGAGCGGTACCAGGCGATGGTCTGCTCAATTCCCTGCTCCAGATTCACACGCGGAGACCATCCCAATTCTCTGGTGATTTTAGAACAGTCCAGGGCATAACGGCGGTCGTGCCCGGGACGGTCGGCCACCCGGGTCATCAGGCTTTCCGGTTTGGCCAGCGCCCGCAAAATTCGCCGCACCATGAACAGATTAGGCTCGGTGTTGCCCGCTCCGATGTTGTACACCTCGGCCTCGCGGCCGCGCTCCAGGACCAGGGCCAGAGCGCGGCAGTGGTCCTCAACGTACAGCCAATCCCTTTCCTGCAGGCCGTCGCCGTAAATGGGAAGGGGCTTGTCTTCCAGCGCGTTGGCAATCATAAGGGGAATGAATTTTTCCGGAAATTGATAAGGGCCGTAGTTGTTGGAGGCGCGGGTGATGATTCCAGGAAATCCGTAAGTCCTGACGAAGGAGCGCACCAGCATATCGGATGCGGCCTTGCTGGCCGAATAAGGGCTGTTGGGCTGCAGCGGATAGCTCTCGTCCGAAGCGAGGCCGGGAGGAATATCGCCGTAGACTTCATCGGTGGAAACGTGGACGAAGCGGGAAATCTTGAGTTCCCGTGCCACCTGCAACAAAGCCAGGGTGCCGCGCACGTTGGTTTCGATGATGGGCGCGGGCTCATAAATACTGCGGTCCACATGCGACTCGGCGGCAAAATGGACCACCGCGTCGCACCCCTGCATGGCCGACCGCACCGCCGCGCCATCGCAGATATTGCCCTTGATAAAGCTGTAGCCTGGATGCGAAGCCACCCGTTCCAGGTTCAGAAGATTGCCGGCATAAGTCAGGGCGTCAAAGTTGACCACGCTGTATCCGGCGGGCAAGGAAAGGAGGTGGCGCACGAAATTTGAGCCGATAAAGCCCGCACCACCGGTTACAAAGACCTTCATCGGCGCGCACCCAACGCTGCCGGAGCCCCCAAAAGGCCCACGGAGGCGGAGACCTTGTTCGCGCCAGTCTGGGCCACCAGGTTGGCGGCTCGCCGCAGGGATTCAAAAGTTCCAGCGTCGGTCCACCAGCCTTCGAGGATGCTGTAGTTGAGCCTGCCTTCTTGCAGGTAAAGGTTGTTGACGT
>DASVBI010000632.1:0-6264 GCA_036375915.1 Terriglobales bacterium
CGGCATAATTCACATCCATCTGCTCGGCAATGCGGTACAAGGTGGCGCGGGAAGGGTGAATGCCGGTGGGAATGCCGCCTCGGTCGTAGGCCTGCTGCCGGTATTGCCGGTCGAGCACATAGAGGTCATCCAGGGCCATGCGTTGCCCCAGCACCTCGGGAAAAGCTTCAGAAATCCACTCCAGCCCGGGCGCATTGGAGCGATTCTCAAAGGGCATAACTACCAGGGTTTGCACCGATGAAGCGGTTTGCTGGCCGACGGCTAAACCAGCCAAAATCCAGCCCACACACACCACACCAGCAAGTAAATAGCGGGGTCTCAAGGTAGGGCGATTATACCCATTTGTTCTCTCCCGCCGGAGTGACTACTCACCTCCCCATCCAAGGGGAAAGGGACGGTAAACCCGCCGGACACAACCAAGGTCTAAGGAGAGATAACCGTAACCGCTCTTGCATTGGAGGATACAGATGAAAAAGCTACTTTTTCTGCTGGCAGCGATGCTGATCGCGGCCGGCATCTCTGTGGCCCAGACAGACCAGAACAATCCGAATTCCAACCCCGGAAATTCCCCCGCCGCTACTCAGAGCAGCCCGAGTGCGCAAGGAACCACTCCGGACCAGGGAACCGCGGCGCAGGGAGCAACTGACCAGACCAGCACCACGACCACCCATCACCGCAAGAGCTCCAAGTCGGGCAACCTGCCGCAGACAGCTTCGCCGCTGCCTCTGCTGGGATTGCTGGGCATGGGGTCGCTGTCCGCTGGCGTGGCCAGCCGCAAGAAGAAACGCTCCTAGTCTTTCCCGAGGGGCGGGGAGCGGCTGACCGGCCGCCGTACCCGCCCTTGGGATTCTCTTCTCCCATCTCCCGGCCAGCGACGGGTACAGGTTTTTTCCAGCCGGTGACGCCCTAAAAAGCCCCAAAAACATCCAACCGCCCCGGTAACAGCATCTGAGTTGTTACGGGAAGTGTCCGGCAAACTTGCCTTCACGGTTCTACATACATATAATCCGGCTCTCTGTGTGAATGCCTGCAGCACACTGGCTGAAACGCACGGCGCGGGACGGAGCCCATTCGCCCAATGCCCGGCGCTAGGCTTGAGGCGCGAGCCAGAGGCTTGGGGACGCAGTTGCGTACCTGGGTGGCAGTCGTCGCTAGTTTCCCGAGAAATCTGGAGGAAGACGGAATGAAGAAGACGCTTGTCAGCATGGTGCTGGTCCTAACTGCCATTGCGGTCATGGAAGCTCTGTCGGTGCAACCGGCGCCTGCGCAACAGCCTTCCACTGCCGGCCAGGCGGCCCCCGCAGCGTCACAGCAGAAGGGCCCTGAAATTAAGGATCCGGCGGAATACAACGCCTATGTGGGCGCGATGCAGCAGAGCAATCCACAGGCGAAGTCCAGCGCCCTGGAGTCCTTCCTGCAGCAATATCCCAACAGCGTCATGAAGAAGGACGCGTTGGAATTGCTTATGGCCGCCTACGAACAAACCGGCGATACGGCCAAGATGCAGGCCACCGCCGACCGGCTTTTGCAGGCCGATCCCAACAATCTACGCGCCCTGGCCCTGCTGGCCTACAGCCACCGGCGGCAGGCGGAGTCCAATCAGAATCCGCAGCAGAACCTGGCCGCCGCCGCCCAGTATGGGGAGAAAGGGCTGCAGGCGATTGCTTCGGCGCCCAAGCCGGACGGCATGTCCGATGCCGATTGGACCAAACTCAAAGATCAGGTCGGCGGCATCTTCAACGGAGCGGTGGGTCTGTCCGCTCTTCAGAACAAGGATTTCAAAAGCGCCGAGGAACACTTTCGGGCAGCGGTAAATCAGAACCCCAATAACCTGACTGACGTCTATCCTCTGGCGCTGGCCTACTACTCTGCCGGCAATCCGCCCAAATCGGCAACCCCGCCCCCGCCTCCGGCGGACGCCAACAATCCTCCCCCTCCCGATCCGGCGGTAGTGGATGCGAATGTGCAAGGGCTGTTCTTTATCGCTCGCGCCGCCAATCTGGCCGCCGGCACCCCCGGACAAGCCCAGATCTCCGATTTCGGCAAGAAGTGGTTTGCCAAGTTCCACGGCTCGGCCCAGGGTTGGGACGAACTGCTGGCCAACGCCAAAACTCAGACTTTGCCGCCGCAGGGCTTCACCATCGCCGCCGCGCCTCCGCCGCCCACCCCGGCGCAACAGGCCGCCCAACTGGTCACCTCCAAGCCCATCAAGGATATGTCCTTTGCGGAATGGCAATTGGTGCTTTCCTCCGGCAACCAGGACGCTGCTGACAAGGTGTGGAGCGCCATCAAGGGCGTGCCCCTGCAGATTGAAGGCACGGTGATCAGCACCACCGCGCGGCAGTTGCAGATTGCGGCCACGGTGGACGACATTGAGGCCAAAAAGCCCGACATCACCCTCAACATGCTGGCTCCAATTCCAGCACGGCTCATACCCAAGGCGGGCGCCAGCATCCCCTTCGAAGGCACGCCTGTATCCTATGAAGCCAAGCCATTCATGATGGTGATGGACAAGGGAGCGCTGCTGACGGTGAAGAAGGCCGCTCCTACTCGCCGCCGCCGGTCGCGGGGGCGTTAGAAGCCACGCCAGCAGGTCCACAAGGGCGGCCCTCACAGGCTGCCCTTTCTCTTTGCGCTAAAAGATAGGGAAAGCGAATAGCAGCGCTTCAGCGCGCCGCTTTCTTCTCCAGGGTGAGGGGACGGGCGCTGCGCGGCGGACGGCGGCCTCCGTCCCGCAGTCCGCGGATGTCAATCTTCAATTCCTGAATGGTGCGGCTGAGGGTGTTGCGGTGCATGCCCAACTGCCGCGCCGCCCGGCACTGGTTGCCGTGGTTGTCCTGCAGCACCGTAAGAATGAAGCGCTTCTTGAATTCGCGAACGGCTTCCGAATAAAGAATGCCGCTCTTGTACATCTGCATGATTAAGGCTTCTAGCTGATCCTTCACGGCGACTCCCTTTCGTTCGGAAAGGCTGAGATTTATGAATAGTGCCTGACCACTACTTCTGTTGCGCGGGGGCCGGTATTAAAACCTGGGCCGGAGCCGAGGGCTGCCCGACGTGGCGCAGCCCGTCCATCCCCTGCCGAAATCGGTCCCGTACCGTCGCCGGCGCCACCCAGGAAGCAGCCCTGGCCACCGACAGGAAATAGGGCCCCAGCACGGATCCGGACAGGAAACGTATGCCCGGGGTAAACGAGGCCAGCGCCAGCGCGACCACCGCTATTACCAGCACACCCCGCAGGAGCCCAAAAGCAGCGCCCAGGAGGCGGTCAAACCAGCGCAAGCCGACTTCCTTCAGCGCCCAGCGCGTAATCCGTCCCGCCAGGCCGGCAATACCCACCACGGCAATAAAAATCAGCAGGAAAGCGCCGATTTCCGCCACCCACTGCGCCCGGGTATAGGGTGAAAACCAGCCCGCTACTCGCCCGTACTCCCAGGCAGCCAGCAGATATCCCGCTACCACTCCCGCCAGGGAGAAAATCTCGTAAAAGAAACCTTCCTTGGCGGCCAGCGCCATAGAGAGCGTCACCGCCACCACGATTACCCAGTCAATCCCGGTCATGAGTTCACCGCGAGCCTCTACACCTCGAGCTCGCGTCCGGTCAGACGGCTATAAGCCTCCAGGTACTTCTCGCTGGTCTTCAGCGCCACCTCTGCCGGCAATGCCGGGGCGGGCGGCTGCTTGTTCCAGCGGATTTCTTCCAGGTAGTCGCGCACGTACTGCTTATCGAAGGAGTCCTGGGCGCTGCCGGAAGCATACTTGTCGGCGGGCCAGAAGCGCGAGGAATCGGGGGTCAGCACTTCGTCGGCCAGCACCAATCCACCCGCCGTGTGCCCGAATTCGAACTTGGTATCGGCAATAATGATGCCCCGCTGCCGCGCGTAATCTGCTGCCGTCTGGTAGATCTTCAGGCTGAGCTGGCGCAATTCCCGGCTCATTGCCGGACCCGCCTGCTGCGCCATGCGTTCGAAGGAAATATTCTCGTCGTGCCCACTCTGCGCCTTGGTGGCGGGAGTGAAAATGGGTTCCGGCAGCTGGTCCGATTCGCGCAGGCCGGAGGGCAGAGGTATGCCGCATACCTTGCCGCTTTGTTTGTACTCCTTCCAGGCGGAGCCGGAAATGTACCCCCGTACCACGCATTCGATGGCCACCATGTCGGCCCGCACCACCAGCATGGAGCGGCCGCGGAGCTGCTCCTTGTAGGGGCGCAGCGACGCCGGATAGCGTTCTACGTCGGCGGTGACCAGGTGGTTGGGAACAATATCGCGCAGCAGGTCGAACCAGAACAGGGAAAGCTGGGTCAGGACCTTGCCCTTATTGGGTATGCCGGTGGCCAGCACGTAGTCGAAGGCGGAGATGCGGTCGGTGGCCACGAACAGCAGGTGTTCGTTATCCACCCGGTAAACATCCCGCACCTTGCCGCTGGCGTACAGTTCGAGTTCGGGTATGTCGGTTCGAAGAAGGACGTTATCGAGGAGTTGGGGAGTCATGCAATCATTTTAGCCGTAAGAAACGTCGCGTATTCTAGCCGTCCAGAATTTTTTGTCAACCGGTGGGGAAGGCGGGCAACAGGGAAGGGGTCCGTCACTCGGCGAAAAAAGGTTGACAAGCAGGCGATTTAGGGAAACAGCCGTCCAGTGCGGCGTTTCCAGGACCCTTATGTGGAAAAAATGTGCACTGCGGAAATACGTTCGCGGGCGCCGGGAATAAATGTCGCATTACGATATGTCTGCCGGCACTGTCAAGCCCCGAAGCGCACCGACACCAGCTTGGAGACTCCCGGCTCCTGCATGGTCACCCCGTAGAGCACGGGAGCGACGCTCATGGTCTTCTTGCTGTGGGTGATGAGCACGAACTGCGTCTGCACGCTCATCTCTTTCACCAGCTCGGTGAAGCGCCCGACGTTGGCTTCGTCCAGCGGCGCGTCCACCTCGTCCAGAATGCAGAAGGGGCTGGGCTGGTACTGGAAAATGCCCACCAGCAGCGCCAGCGCGGTCAGCGCCTTTTCGCCGCCGGAAAGCAGCAGCACGTTCTGCAGGCGCTTGCCCGGAGGCGAGGCCACCACATCTATGCCGCTCTCCAGGCTGTTTTCCTGGTCGGTGAGCCGCATGAACGCCTGCCCTCCTGCAAACAGCTTACGGAAGGTGAGCTGGAAGTTTTCGTTGATGCGGTCGAAGGCTTCCTGGAACTTCTGCCGCGACACGGTTTCGATCTCGCGAATCGTGTTCTGCGTGTTCTGGATGGACTCCAGCAGGTCCTTGCGCTGGGTCTCCAGGAACTGGTGGCGCTGCGCCGTCTCCTTGTACTCTTCCAGGGCCATCATGTTGACCGGACCCATGGCCTCCAGGTGCGAGCGCATCTGGCGATAAGCCGCGTCTTCCTGGAGCAGTTGTTCGCCCTGCGCCGGCTGCAGGGTGGCGTCTTCACACAACTGCTGTCGGGTCACGCCCAGCTCATTGAGGCAGGTTTCGGCCATGTATTCGCCGTCAGACTGCAGCTTGGCGGCGGTGGCGCTCAGTTGGCCGCGCCGGTCGCGCGATTGCTCCAGCACTTCCCGCAGCGAGTGCAGGGTCTGGTCAATCTCCATCAGCCGGGTGCGGACCTGGTCGCTTTCCGCCTGCAACTGCGCGGCGCGCGCCTCCGCATCCCCGCGCTCCGCCGCAAAGGTGACAACCTGCTCCGCCAACGACTGGCTTTCCGCCTCGCGCTGCTGCTTTTCCGCCCCAGCCGAAGCGGCCTGCGCCCGCAAGCTCTGGATGCGTCCCCGGGTCTCGGCCAGCAGCGACTCCATCCGGTGCAGAGCCGCTTGCGCTGAGCGCCGCCGTTCTTCCACTGTGGCCACCCGCGCCATCTGCTGGGAAGCCCGCTGGGCCGCCTCATCCCGCTGCTGGCGCAACCCGCCCAGCGACTGCTGCGCCGCCGCCATCTGCGCTTCCAGGTCCAGTTGCCGCGCTTCCACTCGTCCCAGTTCGTCCTGGCGCAGCGCCATGCAGCTTTGCTGTTCCGCCTGCTCGCCCGCCAGCCGCCGCAACTCCGCTTCGCAAACGCCGGCGCGTTCCTGCAATTTCACCGTCTCCGTATCCAGTTGCTGCAGCGAGTGCCCGGAGGTCATGGCGTCCTTTTCCGCCTCCCGCTTCTCGCCTTCCAGCCGCTCCAGCAGGGAAGTGAGCTCGCTGATTTCACGCCCCAGCATGGCCACGCGCTGTTCTTCCCCGCGCAGCGCAATTTCCAGTTCCGCCAGATTGCGCATCAGCTCGCGCAGCT
>DASVBI010000692.1:0-2571 GCA_036375915.1 Terriglobales bacterium
ACTGGGCAGCGCCGAAGCGATCAAAGAGCAGGTTCGCGGCATCGGCTGGGAGAACCTGCTCGAGACTTGCGGGCAGGATGTGCGCTACGCGGCTCGCACTTTGCGCAAGAGTCCGGGCTTCGCCCTGATTGCCGTGCTTACCTTGGCTCTCGGCATTGGCGCCAATGCATCGCTGTTCAGCGTGGTGAATACGGTATTGCTGCAGCCTCTGCCTTTCAAAAACCCGTCGCGGCTGATGATGTTGTTTGAGGGGCTGCCGCAAATCGGTTCCCCTAAAATTCCCTTCTCCGCGCCCGACTTCACCATGGTGAGGCGTGGCCAGAAATCTTTCGAGGCAATCGGAGCCATTCAGGAAAGAGAATTTGAAGTCTCAGGCCAGGGGGAACCCGAGCGTATTATCGGGGCGCGGGTTTCCGCCTCCATTTTCCCTATGCTGGGAATCGCTCCGGCTCTGGGCCGGTTCTTCCGCCCGGAAGAAGACGCTCCCGGCCAGAATGTTGCCGTCCTCAGCTACGGATTGTGGCAGCGGCGCTATGGCGGCCGGCCTGACATTGTAGGCGGAACCATCGAACTGGATCGCCAGCCCTACACCGTGATTGGGGTAATGCCCAAGCATTTCGTGTTCCCCCTGCCCGGCCCGGCGGCCAACTTTTTGCCGGCAGCACTTTGGGTACCCATGGGATTCACGCCAGCTGAATTTCAGGGCTGGGGCCAACGCTACGACCTGAGCGTATTTGCCCGGCTGCGCCCCGGTGTGACCCTGGGGCAAGCCCGCAGCGAGGGGCAGGCGCTGGGAGCGGCCATCGAGGCGCAATACCCGCAGGATATTCTCAAGGATTTTTATGGCGCTCGCCTGCAAGTGGCGGCATTTCCCTGGCGGGAGGAAGTGACCGGGCCGGTGCGCGCCCTGCTGCTGGTGCTGATGGCGGCGGTGGCACTGGTGCTGCTGATCGCCTGCGCCAATGTGGCCACCCTGCTGGTGTCGCGGGCGGCGGCACGGCAGCGCGAAATCGCCGTCCGCCGGGCCCTGGGGGCCACCCGCAGCCGGTTGCTGCGGCAACTTCTTACCGAAAGCCTGTTGTTGGCGCTGCTGGGAGGGGGATTGGGGCTTCTGCTTGCCTTTTGGGGCAAGGACATGCTGTTGGCGCTGGCGCCGTCTGATATTCCTCTGCCTCAGAACGTTGGCTTTAGCGGCGGTGTGTTGCTGTTTGTGGTCGGCGTTTCCTGTTTAACCGCCCTGCTCTTCGGCCTGGCGCCCTCCTGGCACACGGCGGGGGCAGGGTTGCAGCAGGGCTTGCAGGAGGGAGGGCGCAGCCGCACCGCGGGCCGAGCTCGTCACCGCCTGCAGAACACCTTTGTGACGGTGGAGTTCGGCCTCTCGCTGATTCTGCTGATCGGAGCCGGGCTCCTGATTCGCAGTTTCGGGAAGCTGTTGCGGACCGATCTGGGCTTTCAGCCCAACCACGTGCTCACCATGGAAGTTCCTCTTCCGGCACGCGCCTATCCCCAGGCATCGCAAATTCGCAATCTTTATCAACGGTTGGCCGAGGAGGTGCCAAACCTGCCGGGCGTGAAGGCAGCCGGCATCGCGGATGACCTCCCCCTGCTCGCGGCGGTGTTTCACACCCTTGAGATCGAAGGCCGGCCACAGGTGGGAAAGCCGCCGGCCGTCGCCGAAACCTGGGTTTTGGGCAACTACCTTCAGACCATGCGAATTCCACTGGTCGCCGGGCGGCTCTTTACCGGGCGGGACGGCCCGAATTCAATGCCGGTGGTTCTCATCAGCCGGGGCATGGCTAAGAAGTACTGGCCCGGTCAGGACCCGATCGGGAAACGTCTGCGCCACGAGGAAAACCAGCCCTGGATGACGGTGGTGGGCGTCGTCGGCGATGTCAACGACGGTCCCGTGGTCCGGCCCCCTCAGCCGCACATATACATCCCTTTTCTGCAGCTGAGCGATAACCTTACGGCCGAGAACCTGATCGGTGTGGGCCGCTCCATGAATCTCGCCGTGCGCACCGCCGGGGACCCATCGGCACTGGCCTCGGCAGTGGTCGCCCAAGTCCATTCCCTCGATCCCAATTTGGCGGTGGCCAATATTACGACCATGCCGCAAGTGATTGGTTCCTCCCTGGCCGGCCCGAGATTCAATACCTCGTTGCTGGCTTTGTTCGCCGGTTTCGCGCTGTTTTTGTCGGCTATTGGAGTTTACGGTGTGCTGGCCTACGCGGTCACGCAGCAGCGGCACGAAATCGGCATTCGCATGGCGCTGGGAGCCCAGCCTCGCCATGTGCTCCGCTTTGTGCTCGCCTGGGGAACCCGCCTGGCGTGTCTGGGAGCGGTATTTGGCATTATTGCCGCCCTCGCGCTTACCCGCCTGATGAAGGGCTTGCTTTACGGAGTGGGCGCCACCGATCCCCTTACTTTCGCCGGTGTCACTTTGGTGCTGCTGCTGGTAGCTCTGCTTGCCTCCTATGTTCCCGCGCGCCGCGCCACCCGGGTAGATCCAGTGGTCGCATTGCGCTGCGAATAGGACTTCTCACAAAAAAACGGCACGGTTAGAACCGTGCC
>DASVBI010000384.1:0-6771 GCA_036375915.1 Terriglobales bacterium
GGGCGCAGGCGATGTCGTCGAAGAACATCACGCCGAAGCGGCTGGTCACCAGGTCGAAGCTGGCGTCCGCGAAAGGCAGAGCGTGCGCGTTCGCCTGCTGCAGGGCGAGATTGCCCAGGGCACGCTGCCGGGCCCGCCCGCGCGCGACGGCCAGCAATTCCCCATTGATGTCAATTGCCATCACCCGGCCCGCGCCTCCAACCTGTGAGGCCAGGCTGATGGCGGGCTCACCGGTTCCACAGGCCAGGTCGAGCACACGCATGCCTGGCTGGGCGGCAGCAAGCTGCACGATGGCTTGCGTAACACCTCCGCCCATGGCGGCAGACTGGCGGCGCCACTTTTTTGAGGCTGCCACCCGGAAGGCAGAGCCCCAGGGGGCGGCTGATTCGGAAGCCATCAAAGTCATTTTAACGACAAAGGAGACAGAACAAGCCGATTGACGATTGATGATCTAAGACTGACGATTTGTTGGGCGTACCGGGACTACGCAGAGTGATGGCCAAGGATGGAAGCATCAGAAACTCAATCTAATCTTCCCTCTGTGCGCTCTGTGTCCTCTGTGGGAAGAAATCGCCTACCCCTCAGGGCCGCGTGATTACCTGGTTGGGGGCGGCAGGCAGCACGAAATCCACCCCGCGCTCCTGGTTGGCGCTCACAGTGGCGGGAAGGTTAAGGTCAGCAAGCAGGATCTTTTGTGTCCAGTAGCCGTTCGTCCAGTAGGAGCCGGAAGCATAGAGTGCTGGGCCAATGATGGAGTAGCTGGACACGTCCTGGCGGTGTCCATCACGAAAGATAAGCACCACGGGAAGGAGCTGGTCGCCCTGCTGGGCAGCGGGTTGAGCAGGACCGCCACCCACCGGGGGATTGAGGTCATTGCCGGTCAGGCGGACAAAGCGGTCGCCCTGCAACTCGATGAGCAGAGGATTGGCGGGTTTCACTTCCTGAACGGGCTGAGGCGCCGCCTGCTGCACAATGACGGAAGTTGCAGGTGGCTGCACCACCGGCCCTCCATCATCAGGATAGTAGCTGTCGTCCCACCAGTAGGCAGTGCTCCAGAAGGGCGAGAAAAAGCGGTTATTGTGAAAACCGCGGTGGTGAAAGCCGCCGACAATGCCGGGCCGGACATGGCCGACGCCGAAGCCAGGAACATGCCCTAATCCGCCGCGAGCGATGCCGCCACCGAGGTGCGCCCCACCCGCTACCCCGGCGCCAGGATGCGCGCCCCCGGCCGCACCCATACGCTGCGCAAACAGCGCGGGCGTGGCGCCCACAAGGACGAGAACCAGTACCCACCGCATGGCGTGTTTCATGGTCGTGCCTCAGCCAGCAGAATATTCGAACCGCATTGCCTCAGTCGGCCTTGGGCAAGGCGGGAAGAACGAAATCCACGCCGCGATCATCATTGGCCTTCACCGTAGCCGTCAAATCAAGCTGCGAAAGCGGCACCTTGCGCGTGTGCCCGGGCGTGAAGTCGTAAAGCGTATCGCCAACAATGGCGTAATTCTTAACTTCAAGCCGGTGGCCATCACGGAAAACGAGTACGCTCGGGTCTTCCGGCTGGGCGGGCTGGCTGGCGGCAGCCGAAGCCGGTGGAGCTGGCGAAGCATCCGCCGTGGGGCTTGCCGAGTCAGCGGAGACAGACACCGTGCCGGAGTCCGGTTGTTCGGCGGTTACCTCCCCCAGCGTGCGACGCTCAAAAACCGTTGGCCCAGGAACCACGGCCGGATCGTCGGTCTCCTGGTCGTCCTGATCAGGGGCGGCCTGGTACATGGAATAGGGGTCCACTACAACCGGCACTGGGATATAAACCGGGTAGGCGCCGCCAAAAAAATTATCAGGATGGCGATAGTGGTGGTGGAAGCCGCCGCCGAAATCGACGTTGTTGGTCCCCGGAACCGGCAGCGTGGGCGGCACCCCGATCGGAGTGGGCCTGGGAAATGCCGGCGCCGGCGCGGGCGAAACACCGATTGGGGTGGGCATCACGCCAGCATGGCCTCGAGGTGAAACCTGCACCGTGGCTGACCGGCCGTGGCCCTGGCCGTGGTCGGGGGCGGGCACGCCGCGAACCTGCGCGGGCGAAACCGGCGCCAGAAGCGCCACTGCAAGCATTCCTACCGCAGACGTCGTCAGCCACCGCATACCTGAATCATACCCCCTATTGGGATGCGCGGAACCCCGCCGCGACTCGGCTTTAGGGCTTGACATATTCCTATATCGGCATATATATTCCCTGACTGTGGCCCGAGCAGCGACAACCTCTGACGCCTTTAACGCCGTGGCAGAACCGAGGCGGCGGGAGATCCTGGAGTTCCTGGCGATCCAGGAGCGGCCGGTGGGCGAAATTGTGGCCGGCCTCGGCTTGGAGCAGCCCTCCGTTTCGAAGCATTTAGGGGTGCTGCGGCGGGTGGGGTTGGTCCGGGTACGGCGTTACGGCAGGCACAAGCTGTATCAGACGAACGCTGAGGCTATCCAGCCGCTACATGAGTGGACCAAGACGTTTGAACGCCTATGGGCGCACCAGTTAACTCGCATTAAGGAACGCGCCGAGGGAAAAAACAGTCAACCGGAAAAAGGTTGAGCAGATGACGCAAGGAGGAAGCATGGTTTCGACGGCATTGAGCATTGAAAGTCTATCGCTGGTTGTGACCCAGGAAATTCAGGTGCGGGCAACGCTGGAGGATACGTTTGCCGCGCTGCTGGAGCAAATCGGGCCGGAGAATGACACCCCCGAGGGGAACAAGATGCCCATGAAGATTGAACCCTGGCCGGGAGGCCGATGGTTCCGCGATTTGGGCGAGGGCAACGGCCACCTGTGGGGGCACGTGCAGGCGATCAAGCGGCCGACGCTGCTGGAGATTACCGGGCCGCTGTTCATGTCCTATGCGGTGGTTTCGAATGTGCAGTACCGGCTGAGCGAAGCGGCGGGCGGCACCCTGATCCGCTTTCATCACAAAGCGCTGGGAATCATCCAGGATGAACACCGGCGGGGGGTGGAAAAGGGCTGGATGCATATCCTTTCGCGCATCCGTGGCCGGGCTGAAAGCAGTTCGAAGTAGAGAGAAGGAAGGGGAGGTTTTATGTGCCCAGAGTGCCTGGTAAGCGCCGGGTGGATTGTGGGTGGGGCGATGTCCAGCGGCGGAATGACGGCACTGCTGCTGAGATTTATTCGCGCCCATGGAGTTTTTTCAGTTTTGAAAAAGGAAAGGAGAATCAGTTATGGCGACAGCAATGAGCGGGAGACCAACAACCAAAGTGGTTCCGCGAGCGGAGTGGGTGGCCGCGCGCAAGGAGCTGTTGAGCAAGGAGAAGGAGTTCACGCGGCTGCGCGACGAGTTGAGCCGGCGGCGGCGCGAACTACCCTGGGAGAAAGTTGAAAAGCAGTACGTTTTTGAGGCCCCCGAGGGCAAACAAACCCTGGCCGATCTATTTGACGGACGCAGCCAGCTGATTGTCTACCACTTCATGTTCGGCCCGGGATGGAAAGAAGGATGCCCCAGTTGCTCGTTGCTGGGGGATTCGCTCGACGGCGCTGTCGTGCACCTGGCACAACGGGATGCGACCCTGGTCGTGGTATCGCGCGCCACCTTGCCGGAGATTGAAGCCTTCAAGAAGCGCATGGGGTGGCGCTTCAAGTGGGTCTCATCGTTCGCAACCGACTTCAACGTTGATTACCAGGTCTCGCTTTCCCAGGAAGAGCGAGCGAACAAGAAGGTCTACTACAACTACCAGCTGACCGAGTTCCCCTCGGAGGAGCGTCCTGGGGCCAGCGTGTTCTACCAGAACCAGAGCGGCGAAGTGTTCCACACCTATTCGACCTACGCGCGCGGGCTGGACATGCTGATCACCGCCTACAACTACCTGGACCTCACACCCAAAGGGCGGGACGAAGAAGGGCTGTCCCATCCCATGGCTTGGGTGCGGCACCACGACCGCTATAGCGATTCCAGGCCGCTAAAGGCAGTGCCGAAGGGCGCCCGCGATTCGTGCTGCTCCGAGGAAGGAACTGCCCCGAAGGCCAAGGAGGCAAAGAAATGACCACCATGCTAGCTCCCATGCTGGAAGAGTTTCAGGAGGAGGCCGCCATTACCCGCCGGGTCCTGAACCGCGTGCCGGCCGACAAGCTGGCGTGGAAGCCGCACCCCAAGTCCATGTCGCTCGGCCAATTGGCAATTCACATCGCAACCGTTCCAGGCTCTCTGGCCAGAATCACCCAGCAGGACGCGTTCGATGTCTCTCATGGCAGTTTCGAGCCGCCCCACCCCAAGAGCGTGGAAGAAATTCACGCCGCTTTCGAGCAGAGCGTTCGCGAGGTCGAGGAACATCTGAAGAAGATGACCGACCAGGAGGCGCGCAAAACATGGCGGCTGATGCTGCACGACAAAGAACTTCTCTGCAAACCCCGGATCAACGTGATGCGTTCCATTATGCTCAACCACTGGTACCACCATCGCGGGCAGCTTTCCGTCTACCTGCGGCTGCTGGATGTTCCGGTGCCGGTAATCTATGGGCGCAGCGCGGATGAAAATCCGTTTACTTGAATCAGCCCTTTGTGTTCTCCGGGCCGCACCCCGCGCCCCACCTTCAAAGGCGGCCGATGCGGCCCAGAGAGGTCACACTCCAGACGATGTAGGCGGTGAGCAGGCCGATGACGACGCCCATCACAATCTGACGCTGGCGGCTTTCCAGAAGATCGGCCAGCACCCCGGCAACGAATACGAAGAGGATGGGCATGGCCACCAGCTCAAATCCCTGGCCGGGCTGGTGAGGATTGATCAGGCCAAGAAAGAGGAGAATAACCGTCACCAGGAGAGGCGCGGTGTTTCCGAAGTAGCGGGTGCGGCGCCAGAGGAAGAATGTGATCAGCGTCCAGGGAACAAACACTACCAGGGCGGGGCTGGTGCGCACCAACCGGACCAGCAGGTCTTTGTAGCCAAAGCGGACGCGCAGGGCCTCCCAGGTCACATCCCACAGGGCGGCGCGGTGCAGGCCGGCGCTGAATGCGGCAAAGCTGAAGGAATAAGCCGCCCACAACACCACGAATGCGACCGCGCAACTGGCGCCAAAGATGGCCAGCGCCGCCCCGCGGCGGCCGGGCGCCAGGTACAGCAGCAACCCCAGTGCTAAGGGCAGCACTACCCAGAGCGAGAGCTGGGAGCCAATGGCCAGCGCCAGGGAAAGTCCCAGCAGCAGGATGCGGCGCCAATTCCACAACACGCGTCGCGGCGCATAAAGCGTGTGGGCCACCGCAATGGCGGTGAAAACGGCCCCGAAGGCTCCCCAGGCGGCCGTCACTTCCGGCTGCACATAGAAGCTGGCTGCTTGGGCGATCATCAGAGGTGAAAAGCAATACAGGGCGAGGGCGATGTAGCCGCCCGCATTGCCGTAAAGACGCCGCGCCACGTACCAGATGGAAGCTCCCAGCAGCAGTCCAAAGACGAGCCAGGGCAGACGCACCTGCCAGCGCCAGGGGCTCATACTGGCAGCATCGCCGGCGCCATGGTAGTTGGCAATGGGAAGCGAGGCCAGCAGGTAATAGAGGGGAGAGCGATACGGGTCCTGCAGGTTCACTCGGCCCTGCTGCCACTGCGCCAGCCCGCGCTGCAGAACGGCACTTTCACTCGGCGAAAGGGGATTGGCAGCAATCAACCAGACGCACTGCGCGGCGAACAGCAGGAGCATGAGCAGCGCCGCCAATTGGGGGGCTCCAAAACGATCGCGGCTGAAGAATCCTGTCATCCGAAGCAGGCACTGTTGTTTTACCATGTGGAAGCAGGTTCCCGAAAATCAGCATGGGCGAAGCCAACAACTCGCATGCTTCCCCGCCGCCGGACGGCAAGGAAGGGGTGCCGCAGCCCCGAACAACTTCCCGCGGGCAGAAGATTTTTATCGGACCGAAAGGCCTGCGGCCGGGCTGGCGATTTCTGTGCTATCTGGCTCTGGCCATACTGTGCTTCTTCGCTTTCAGCTTTGTTGTGCAATGGCTGCTCCCGCCCCGCCGACCTGGATTTGACGCCTGGACAGCGCTGGCGCAAGAAGTTGCCATGTTCCTGGCCGCCTTGGTCCCGGCGCTCATCCTGGGCAAGTTTGAAGAGCGCTCGCTGGCGGAATACGGCCTGCCCGGGCGCGGCATTTTCGAGCGCCATTTCTGGGAAGGCATGATTTGGGGCCTTGTTTCCATCAGCGTGCTCATGGCAGCGCTGCACGGGGCCAGCGCCTTCGATTACGGCAAGGTCGTGCTGCACGGCTATTACCTGTTGAAGTGGGGAGTGTTCTGGGGCGTGTTCTTTCTGTTCGTGGGATTGTTCGAGGAGTTCACTTTTCGTGGATACACCCTGGCCACGCTGACCGACGGCGTAGGCTTCTGGCCGGCGGCGCTGTTCCTGTCATTCCTGTTTGGCGCCATCCATATGGGAAACCCGGGAGAAGCCTGGGTGGGCGGGCTGGCCGCGGCCCTGATCGGATTGTGGCTGGCCTTGACCGTGCGCCGGACCGGGTCCCTGTGGCTGGCCATCGGATTCCACCTGGCGTTTGACTGGGGCGAAACCTTCCTCTACTCCGTGCCCGACAGCGGCACTCTGATGCCGGGGCACCTGCTCAGTTCACATTTTCATGGACCGCGCTGGCTCACGGGAGGCTCGGTGGGACCGGAAGGCAGCGTTCTGATATTCGGGCTCATCGGCCTGCTGTTTGTAGTGTTTGACCGGGTGCACCGGCAGGCGAAATATCCCCGGGCGGCGCCACCGGCAGTGCTTTTCACCCAGAGCAGCCAAA
>DASVBI010000677.1:0-3729 GCA_036375915.1 Terriglobales bacterium
GGGCGCACCCGGTCGCCGTCCACTTTCACGTACTCGGTGGGGCGCGGAATGTTGCGCTCGCCCGGCCCTACCCAGTGTCCCACCACCCCCGCGCCAATCATGTCGGCAATAAACTCATAGCGCGACCCATCCCAGGCAAACAACGCCGGGCAGGAGCTGCCGCGGCGGTCAATTTCCAGGATATTCTTTTGCTCGTTGGCCGCGATCTCCACCTCGTCCTGCACCACGCCTGTGGGCCAGGTCATGCGCACTACGTCAACGCTGGTCTCCTGGCCCAGGCCGGCAATGATCTCCGGCGAATTCTGCCCCAGGTAGCCCGAACCGCCCTGCACTTCAAACTTCTGGTGCAGCGTGCCGGCGAAGACCTCCACCTTGGTGCCAATAGCGCTCTTGTTGTCGTTCAGGCCTTTCAGGGCGATGCGCAGCCAGTGGTTGCGGTTACCGCCTTCATTGCGCAGCAGCACCACCGGACCGTCGTACTGCGTGATCAGCAGATCGGTGGAGCCGTCACCCCAGAAATCCCCCGTGACCAGCGCCCGCGGGTTGTGCAGCTGAATCTTGTCCAAGCCCACTTCCGCGCTGACATCTCTGAATCCCTTCGGCCCTTCATTGCGGAACAGCCTGATTTCGCCGCCTCCATCCTTGGTTTCTCCCACCGCGGCCAGGTCAACCCAGCCGTCATTGTCGTAGTCAAGCGCGGCCACTCCCCAGCTCCGAAGCCAGCCGACATGGGGTAGCCCAACCTGCTCGAATTTCTCACCTTTCAGATTTCGCCACAGCGTCAGACCGGGCGCCACCGAATGGGTGAACGCCAAATCCATCCAGCCATCTTTGTCGAAATCGAGGACGGCTACGCCGGCAGCAGGGTTGGGCAGCGTTCCCACCCAAGGTTGCACCGCAGGAAACTTCCCTTCCCGTGGATTAAGGTAGACGTACGTTCGTGAGCCCGTCACCACCAGGTCAACGGCGCGATCATTGTTGAGGTCCGTGCCCACAACAGCCGTGCTCGCACCGCTCCCGGCCAACCCGGTGGCAGTGGTCAAGTCTGTAAATGTGCCGTTCCCGTTGTTGCGCCATACAACGCTGCTGACGGCAGGGGATTGTCCAACAACGGGATGCTCCGGGCCCCGCGTGACGTAAAGATCAAGGTCGCCGTCGTGGTCGTAATCAATGAAGGTCATGCCCATGGGCAGGCCGTCGGTGTGCATGCCTGCCGCTTGGGTCACGTCGGTGAACTTTACACCCTTTTCATTGTGGTAAAGCGCGACATGCCCATCGAAGCCGATGGCCAGGTCGGTGAAGCCGTCGTTGTCGTAATCACCGGCAGCGCAACTAAAGGCCGGCGCCCTGGGGTTGAGTCCCACCGCCTCGGTGACGTCGGCAAACTTCCCTTCGCCCAGATTGTGGTACAGCGCCATGCCGCCCTGCTGGCCGCCGCTGGCCACAAGAATGTCGATCTTGCCGTCGTTGTCGTAGTCGAGCAGACAGGCGCCGGGGCCCGGCCCCGCGTCCCGTGTATTCGCCGGTGGCTTTGCCAGTGCAGGCGCCAGGCCGGCCTCCGCGGTTACGTCTACGAAGCGCACCGGAATTGCCGCCGGCACCGCTTCCACCGTGGCCGACGAACTTTCCGCCAGCGAAAGCGGCCCCTGGTCGCCATAAGCCACGCTCATGGCTGCTCCCAGCTTCGATTTGGTGATCTGCTGGAACTTGGCCAGGCGCGCTCGGGCCTCCGCCATGTTTCCCGACTGCTGGTAGGCGCGGGCCAGCCCGAACTCGGCGGAGGCATGGTACGCGTCCAGATGCAGCGTCTTCTGAAACTCGGCGATGGCCTGGGGAAATTGCTTCAGCTGCATGTAAATGGTGCCCAGGAAATAGTGGCTGTCGGCGTCTTTCGGCTCCAGATCGGCGGCGTGCTGAAAGGCGTCCAGCGCCGCCTTGGGCTGGTTGTCGCCGCGGTACAGCAGCCCCAGGTTGTACCAGGCGCGCGCGTCGCGCGGATCGGCCTTCACTACCTCGAGCAGGGTTTGCCGCGCGGACTCTGTTTGCTGCAGGTTGAGCAGCGCAATTCCCTCGTTCACCTTGGCCGCCACCAGCTGCGGATCGGCCGCCCGCGCCTGCTGGAAATACCCCAGCGCCTTCTTAAACGCCTGCTGGTTCATGTAGCCGACGCCCAGATTATTCAGCCGGTTCGCCTGCACGGCGGCGCTGCCTTGCGGAGCGGAAGGCTGGCTTTGGATGCCAAATAGACCCAGGCCAACCAGCGCAAACAAAACTGCATATCGGGGAGAAAAGATTGCGCGCATGTGGTGCAGGAAGTTTAATTCTATTCTGAACGCTTGGCGAATTTGCGGGTGGCGATGATGCCCCGCCCTTCCTCTATGGTCACGGTTTGCCCACCCTCCACGCTGCTGAGCTTGTCCACCTGCCCGCTGGGCCAGTCAATCTCCACCGCCTCCGCCTTGGCATGCTGGCCCAGCCCGAAGGTCAGCACCAGCTCGCTTTGCGAGAGGTAGCTGGAGCCGCTGCGCAACATCTGCTCCTGCTTCATGCCGGCCAGGTTTACATGCGCCACCGCTCCAATGCCATCGCGGTTGGACCGGGTGCCCACCAGCCTGATGCGCAAGCTGTTGCCGGCGCCGCCCTCGTTGCGGAACAGGTAGGCGCGCCCGGCGTTGGTGGTGACCAGAATATCCAGGTCGCCATCGTTATCAATATCGGCGTACGCCGCGCCCCGCGCCACTTTCGGGCTGGCGAAAGCGGAGCCCATGGCCTGCGTGACCTCCTGGAATTTCCCACCTCCAAGATTGTGGAACAGATGCGGAGGTTCGGCGAATTTCACCGTCTTCTGCACCTTTTCAATCTGGTCTTCGATGTGCCCGTCGGCCACGAAAATATCCGGCCAGCCGTCCAAATCGTAGTCGAAAAAGAAACAGCCGAATCCCAAGGTCAACAGGCTGTCGCGCCCGATCGAGGACCGCGGCGCCTCATCCACGAACAGGCCGTTGCCCTCGTTGTGATAGAGCGACACCATCTGGTTGGCAAAATTCGTGATCAGAATGCTGGGGTGGCCGCTGTGGTCGTAGTCGGCGGTATCCACGCCCATGCCGGCGCGGGCCACGCCATCTTCGCTGAAGGCGATGCCCGCCGGCATTCCCTGCTCGGCGAATGTTCCGTTGTGCTTGTTGACGTAAAGCTTGTTGGGCTGGGTGTCATTAGAGACCAGTATGTCGGGCCAGCCGTCGCCGTTGTAGTCCAGAGTGGTAATGCCCAGGCTCTTGGAAGTCGGGTCGTAGAGTCCCGCCTTCTGCGTGACGTCTTCAAACTTGCCGTGGCCCAGGTTGTGCCACAGCCGCAGCGAGGCGCCCTTATAAGACTCCGGCGTGCAATACGACTTGTGGCTGCCGTCGAGGGTGCAGTAGAGATCGCCCTTCTCCGACCACTGCACATAGTTGGCCACCACCAGGTCGAGCAGACCATCGTGATCGTAGTCCACCCACGCCGCGCCCGTGGAGAATTCATCCGGCCCCCACAGCCCCGCCGCCTTGGTCACATCGGTAAAAGTGCCGTTGCCGTTGTTATGGAACAGGTGGCTCTGGCCGAGCGCGGTCACAAAAATGTCGTCGTGCCCGTCGTTGTCGTAGTCGCCCACCGCCACGCCCATGCCGTACATTTCCACCGCCAGCCCGGCTTTGCGGGTCACGTCCGTGAAAGGCCCGTCGTGGTTGTTGT
>DASVBI010000507.1:0-5970 GCA_036375915.1 Terriglobales bacterium
GTAACGGCGGAAGTCCTGCACCCGGGCGTCGGCGCGAACCGCCAGCGAGGCCGGGGTGCCGCTCAGCCGTGCAGAAAGGTCGAGGGCGCCGCGCCAGCCGCGGTCACGCCCGTAGATGAGCTGCGTCAACTGCCCCAGCTGCGCGTTTTGCCAGTTCACCCGGACGCTTAGCGGAGTCTCGCGCAGGGAAGGCGCGCGCTGGAACGAGCCCTCCATACGCAGGGTACCGGTATCGCTCAGGTTCTGGTCAATGCGCACCGGGCGGGCCGCAACCCGGAAGTGCCAGCGGTCTTCGGCTTCCTGCCAGAGGACGAAATCAGCATCGGTCAGCGCGTAAACCTTTTTTTCTGCCCCCATCTTGAAGTTGATGCGCCCGCTGTCGGCCTCAATGTAGGGGAAACGCGGCCGAGACTCGGGCTTGCTCTGCGCGGTGGGCGCCGAGGGGGTGCGGGCAGTGCGCTCCAGCAGGGCATAAACGTTCCAGCGGCCATCGCGGCGGACCAGGTTGAGGCTGGGATTTTGCAGGCTGAGGCGGGCAATCTCCAGGCGTCCCCGCCACAGCGAGCTCAGCCGCAGGTAGGCGGTGACCTCGTCGGCGCGCAGCATAGGTTCGGCGCTGAAGGAGGGATCATCGGCCACCACCAGGCGGTGCAGGTCGAATCCCGGCTGGGGAAGCAGGCGGAGGTTGACCTCGCCGATGGTCACTTGTCGCCCAATGGCCTGCCCGATGGACTGGTCAATACGGGCGTGGAAGCGTCCCATACTGACCAGCGGAGGCACCAGCAGCGCCAGCAACAGGAAGGCCGCTACTGCGCCGACGGTGTTGCGAGTGGAGCGATTCATCGCACGATGTGAAACATGCGTCCCCAGCGCGTCTGGTCAAAGAAATGGAAGATCACGTGAAAGATGAAGCCGATGCGGTCTGCGGCGCTGCGCTTAAGATACTGGCCGGAGGATTCCACGAACGACCAGTAGATGAAAAGCGGCCGCCCGATGACATTCTGCCGGGGCACAAATCCCCAGTAGCGGCTGTCATAACTCACGTCACGGTTATCGCCCATTACGAACAAGCGATCTGGGGGAACCACCAAATCCTCACCCTGGATATGGGAGCCCAGGGTCAAACGCCATTCCGGAGTCACGCTGGTAGCGTCGCTGGGAGAAATGGCAGGGAAATTGTCGCGGTACGGATTGTAGCTGCCGTTGCGCAGCACGTAAGCTTCGTTGAGCGCCTTGCCATTGCGGTAAACGATGCCGTCGCGCAGGTGGATATGGTCGCCGGGCACCCCCATGACCCGTTTCACCACGTATAGGCCGGGCTCGGCGGGGGAAAGGAAAACCACAATGTCGCCGTCCTTGGGGTCATGGTAGGGCAGCAGGGGCCCCAGATAGAGGGAGGCGGGAGCAAATCCGATGCGGTTAACGAAGACGTGGTCCCCGATCAGCAGCGTGTCCTCCATGGAACTGGAGGGAATCTCGAAGGCCTGCACGATGAAAGTGATGATGAAAAGCCCCACTACCAGCACCACGGCCAGCGAGGCCAGGAACTCGACGGTGGTCTCTTTTCTCTTTTCTTCTTTCCTGGGCAGCTTCTTGGCCGGAGACTTGGTCTTGCTCAGAGCGGTTGCCATCTCTATTAATTTACCCGGTTGCGCCGGATACTGCTAATTTACCAGCCGGAAAGTGCGGTGCCAGCGTGTAGCCTGGAGCACATGAGTGAGGACGTAGGCCAGGTGCGACCAGTCACCGCCGCCGGCCATAACGGGGTTGTCCTGAGGGGCGCGGATAGACCAGTAAATGATCAGCGGCCGCCCCACGATATTGGCGCGGGGAACGAATCCCCAGAAGCGGCTGTCCAGACTCTCGTCGCGATTATCGCCGAGCACGAAGTACTGTCCCGGGGGAACGGTCAGCTCGCCATCATGAACCAGGGTGCGCATCTGCAGCCACCAGCGCGCCTCCACCCCGGCGGCTACGAAATCGGCGTTGGGAAAGTGGTAGTGGTAAGCATCGTCGGCCGCCGAGCGGTAGATGGCGTAGTTCTCTTTCAGCGGGGTTCCATTTACCCACACCTGCTTGCCGTTCATGCGAACGTGGTCGCCGGGCACTCCGATGACGCGCTTCACAAAGTGCTGATCCGGGTGCACGGGATAGTGGAACACCACGATATCGCCGCGCTCAATCCTGCTATAGGGCAGGATGTCTCCCCAGATGCCTCCGTGGGCATAATCCACTTTGTCCACCAGCAGGTAGTCGCCGATGAGCAGAGTGTTCTCCATGGATTCGGAAGGAATCTGGAAGGCCTGCACCAGAAAGGTGATGACAAACAGGGCGATGACGATGGTCACCAGCAGAGACTGGAGGGAAGCCGGCAGGCCGGCCCGCAGCGCGCGCCGGCGCTGCGGCCCCGAAGGCGCCGATTGCGCCTCCGACGGCTGTTGGGCTACTTCCTCCGCTACTGGCTGTTCACTCACTGGCTTTTCTCAGAATGTTTGCTCTTGCTCGTGGGCAGTGACAGCGAGCCCAGGTATTCCAGCGCCTGGCGGGCCGCTTCCTGTTCGGCGCGTTTTTTGGTCGGGCCTGCGGCCCGGGCCACGAACTCGGGATGGTGCTCGCCCCCACCTTTATGCAGACGCGCTTCCACGGTAAAGGTTTTTCTGTGCTCGGGGCCCTCTTCCTTTACCAGGACATAGGCGGGCTGGGCGTGACCGGTGGAGTGGACAACCTCCTGCAGGGTGGATTTGTAGTCGGTGATGGGAACGGCGGTGCCGCCGGGAATGTCGCGCAACTCGGGAAGGAGTATGCGCTGCAGGATCAACTCCCGCGCTTTCTCCAGGCCCGCATCCAGGTATATGGCTGCCACTACCGCTTCCAAAGCATTTACCAGCAGGGCAGCCTTGCTGCGCCCCCCGCTCTTTTCCTCGCCCCGGCCCAGGGCCAGGTAGTTGCCCAGGTCCAGTTCGCGGGCTACCCGCACCAGGTGCCGCCCGCTTACCAGGTGGGCGCGCAGCTTAGAGAGGTGCCCTTCCTCGAATTCCGGATAACGGCGGTAGAGCTCTTCGCTGGTTACGAAGCCCAGCACGGCATCGCCCAGGAACTCGAGCTGCTCGTTATCTATGATTTTACCGCCCGTGCTGGCTTCCTGCTCGCGCGCCCGGGAACTGTGGGTCAGCGCCCGGTGCAGCAGGTCCGGGCGCTGAAAATGATGCCTCAGGAGCGCTTCAAGCGCGGTTATCTGCGGTTTCTCCATGACAGACCAGCAGGCGCATATTCGGGCTGCCCTGCGGCACAACCGGTTAACCTGCGCTACGGATGCGGGGTCTCCGGCTGCGGTGAAGTGGGCGGCGGTGTTTGCGGCTTGGGCTGGCCGGCCGGCGTACCGCTGCCCGCCAGCTGCTTCAGCCGGCTCTGCTCCTGGCGCGAGAGCTGGCCCACGGTGGTATTTTCCTGAGTCATGCTGACCGCCTGGTCGGCTGTGGCCAGGGCTTCCGCGTATTTGCTCTGATTATCGAGGGCCACCGCCAGGCGCAGGTAGTTGACCGGGTCGGGCTGGCTCTTGCCCATGTCAATAGCCTTCTTGAGGTTCTGTTCCGCGCCCGTGTAGTCCTTCTTCACCATGGCGATGTTGCCCAGGATGGCATAAGCGGTGGCCCGCAGCCAGTCCTTGGCCGCCTGTACCTTGTCCGGAGGCGCATTGGCGGAAAACATCAGGTCGCTGTCAATGGTGTCGAGCGCGTGCGTGGCCAGCTTACTGGCCTCCCCGGTCTTCTCGTTGAAGTCCAGGTCGGTGCTGCGGGTGCGCTCGGAAAGCACCTCCGCCACCTCGATGAGCGCCTGCGGATCGTCGGGGTCAATGGCCAGAATCTTGCGCCCCATCTCCACCATCTTCTCGGCATTGTTGGCGTTCTGGTAGCTGTTCATGGCCTGACGGTAAAGCAGGGGACGCAGTTCGCTCTCGGGGAACTTGGCGGCAAAGTCGTCAGCCGCCTTTTCCTGCGCATCCGGGGTGGTGGCCGCGGCCGCGGTCTGGAAGGCCTTGAACTCTTCCTGCGTCTTGGCCTGGGGCGGACGCTTGGGAGCGGGGGCCTGCGCCCCGGCCGCGCCGGGCTGGGTTGCGGCGGCTGGGGGCTGCGCCTGGCCGGACTGGGCCGCGGGCTTCTGGTCCGGGGCGGCGCCCTGCTGATTGTTGTTCTGCGCCATGGCCCAGCTTGCGACCAGTAGCGCGGCGGTGAAGATGATGGCTCGCTTCATGCTCTCTCCTTGCCTGTCCGGCGGATTGCTTTCGCTTCCGTCCGGCTGATGGCGAACTTATTGCGCGTGCTCTTCGTGCCCGGGCGGCGCGTAGGGCTGCTGCAGGCCCTTCTCCGCCGCCGCCCGCACCTGCGGATCCAGATCCCCGCTGTTCAAAGCGGTGCGGTAGTGGTCCAGGGCCGCCTGGCGATTATCCTGCAGATCGAAAATTCTTCCCAGATAGATGTGCGACCAGGCCAGCAGCCGGGGTTCCTTGCTGACCTCCACGGTGCGGGCAAAATACTTCTGCGCGCCCGTCATGTCGCCCTTCATGGTAGCGGTGCGCGCCAGAATAAAAAAGGCCCGGCCGTCGTTGTTGTGCTGGCTGAGGGCCTGCTCCGCCAGTTGCTGCGCACCCGCCAGGTTGCCGCCCACCAGTTCCTTTTCCGCGGTGTCCAGCAGAGAGGGCTGGGGCGGCGGCGCCAGGCGCACCACTTCCGGATGGGCGCTCTTGGCGAATTCGGTGTTGCGCGCCACCTTTTTTTCGTGGTCCAGGTCCATGTCGTAGAGCCAGTTGGGGAAGGCGTCCTGCAGGCCCACGGGGCCCTTTTCAAAGCCGCGCAGCTGCTCGTAGAAATACTGGGTCAGAATGTAGCCCTGCCGCATGGCCGCATCCACCGACTGCTGGCGCTGCGCCTCCGCTTCTTTTTCCGGCTCTTTGCCTTTGCCCCTGGCCGGGATCATGCGCGCCTCCACGGCTTCGATGAGCGACTCCGTGCAGAGCAAGGTGACGTCGTGCTTGAAGACTTCATCCATGGGCGCGGTCTGCACCAGGGGCAGCAGCGGCTCCAGGTGGCTCATGGCGGTGGGCCGCTTCATGGCAATGGGATCGAGCACATAGTGCAGGTAAGTGTGGCGGATCTGGTTGTATTGCAGGCTGCCGCGCGCGGGCGTGAGCACGATGTAGTAGTCGTTGCCGTAGTTGCGCGCGTTGACCTGCCCGGGCGCGCCCAAGGGCGCCAGGTAGATGTTGAACTTGCGCCCCATGTAGCCGGCGATAGGCAGCCGCAGGTAAAGGTCGGTGGCGCTGAGCAGCTTGGCGATGGGGGTGTGGAACTGGTTGATCAGGCCTTCGTACTGGCTCTGGTGGCGCAACCAGATGTCGTGCAGGCCGGCGGCCTTATAGAAGGAGGGCAGCAGCGGCACCAGGCCGAGCACGTAGCCGGCGTCGGGCGGCAGATCAGCCTCTTTCATGGCGGGCTTGAAGTCGGGGGGCGGGCCCAGGGTGAGGGCCAGCGAGACGTACTGCGCCAGGTCATGCGACTGGTCGCCCTGGCGGTGGTCGGTATAGAACTGGCAGATTTGGCGGGTGGCGGTAACCGCCTCAGGCGAGGCCTGGGTGGAGCGCGCCAGTTCGGCGCGAATCTGCAGACGCGCTGGGTCGGACTGCGCCAGCTCCTGGTCGTAGCCGCAGGTGTTGATAGCGGCCAGCACGGTAAACAGGGTTTCGCTGGTGTCCACCGTGGCCTTGGGGGTCATCTGGGCGGAGGCCTGGGGCGCCAAGCCGACCTGCAGCAGGCACACCTGGGCGAGCACGCCCAGAAGCGCGACGCACCACCAGCGCCGGAATCTTAGGTTCAGGAAAATGCCTCCCGCGGACGGGCCACAGTTAGGGGAACGCTAGGCTAAGTTTAAGGAATCAGGGGCGGGGGGTCAAACCGGGGGGAGGGGATCGGAGAC
>DASVBI010000690.1:0-4789 GCA_036375915.1 Terriglobales bacterium
CCTCGCCCTTGAAATAGCCGTCATCCATGGGATCGGAATAGATGATCAAGCCGGCGGCGCCGCGCTCCTGGGCTATGTAGGCTTTCACCCCACGAAAGTTCTGGCCATAGCGGGCAATCACGATTTTGCCGCGCACATCCACACCCATTGCTTTGAGCTTGTTGAAATCCTCGGGACGAGCGTAGTTGGCGTAGACCACGTCGGCTTCGACGTCGCCGGAGGGGGAATACTCGCTGAAGGGGGTGACCACGCGGGGATCATCCTGGAAGCGGTCATCGCTGACGTGCTCGCGGGTGGGGCCGTGCATGGTGACGCCCTGGGGCGCAACCACGTCCACGCTGATTTCCTTGGGGTAACCCATCCAGACTTTGTATTCCACGATTTCGGTTTGCAGCCCGTCCTGCTGGAACTGCTGGGCAACGTAGTCGGCGGTTTTTTTATCTTCGGGGGTTCCGGCCATGTGGGGGGCGGAGGTCAGGATGCGCAAATGCTCTTCCGCCCGCCTGGGGTCGGGCACCGCCAGGAAGAGCTTCTCCCATCTCTCCTCCTGGGCGGCATCGTGGAAGCCGGTGATGGCCGCGGGGGAGGGTTTAGGTCTGGCTGCCTGGGCGTGATCCCGTTCCTCGCCGGCTCCAAGGATGAGAAAAGCTGTGGTCAGAATGAGGATTGCCGTGGCCCGCCGTCGCATTTCCGCTCCCCGCGCCAGATGCGCAAAAGAACGGACAGATTACACCCGCGGCGACCCGAGAAGAAATAGCCGGCAGCCTAAGTTTCGAGTTTCAAGTTTGGAGAGATGATGGAACGCAAAGCTCGAGCCAGAAACTCGAAACTATTTGAGTTTCTCCAGCACACGAAAGAGTTCACCCGTGTCCGGCAGTTGTTCGATGGGATAGACCTTGCCGAATGCTACTTTGCCGTTCTTATCTACCACGAAGATGGCGCGTTCGCTGATGCCGGCAAATTCGCCCTTATCGCGGAAGACGCCGAATTTCTGGGCCACCTCGCCGTGGGGCCAGTAATCGGCAGCCAGGGCGTATTCCAGCGGCCCGATCTCCTTCTCCCACGCGGCAGTGCTATAGATGGAGTCCACGCTAATGCCCACGACCTGGGCATCGTAGGCGGCGAACTTGGCGAGGTCCGCGTTGTAGGCCGCCATCTGCCGGGCTCAAACCGGCGTCCAGTTGAGGGGGTGGAAGGCGATAACCACGTTGTTCTTGCCGCGGCAATCGCCCAGGCGGAACTTCTGCTTGACGCCGCCGATGAGAGCGGGCAATTCGAATTCGGGGGCGAGATCTCCGACTTTGAGCGCGGGCATGCCGTCCTCCTCCACCCATATGTATCACACGACCCGCGGCCGGACGCAAAATCAGCCGAGGGGCAAGAGGTTACGAGCAACGTCTCCGCCAGAGAACTGGCTGTCACGCGATCATTCGGCACTGCACGCAAGATGCCTCAGTCCTCAAGGGCCTGGGAATGCCGCCTTCTTTCCGTCTCCTGCGGCCGCCATGTGGGTGGGCGCGCGCCGGGCGCCTGGAAGGGCCGGGCCAGGTGGACCAGTCGGATTCCGATGCCTATTTTCCGCAGGACCGCGAAGCCGGTTTTGTTCTGCTGTGCACGGGTAAGCCGCGCTCCAGCCTGCGAATTCGCACTCACCAGCGGCAGAAGATGCGCGCCTACCGGCGCAGTTTGGGGCTCCCGGCGCCGTATTCGTGACATCAGGACTCGGTAGTCAGGGGTCAGGAGTCGGCCGAGTGTGGGCACAATGGTCAGAAGACAGGGAGCTGGAGTCAGAGGTCGGTAAATGATGACTTGCGAACGGGCATAGTCCGGCCTTGCTGACTACCGACTCCATACTGACTCCCGTTCTTTAGAACCTTGGGCTGCTTCCCCACGTACAACATCTTGCTATCTTTTTGACGCTTCAGGCGTCGGAGACATTATGAAAAACTGCCTCATTCTGCTGCTGGCCAGCCTGGCCGCCCTGGCGGGAGCGCAACAACTGCCGCGCACTGTGCTTCCCGAGAACTACCAGCTCACGCTTACGCCCAACTTCCAGACCGACAAATTTGGCGGCGATGAAACCATTCGCGTGCGGGTGGCGGAGCCTACATCCGCGATTACGCTGAACGCCGCCGAAATCACCTTTGATGAGGCTGCGGTAACGCAGAATGGGGCCACCCAGAAGGCGCAGGTAAGCACCGATCCTAAAGCGGAGACGGCTACGCTTACGGTCGCGCAAGCGCTGTCCGTCGGACCGGCGACGATTCACATCCGCTACAGCGGCATTCTGAACAACGAACTGCGCGGCTTTTATCTGAGCAAGGTGGGCAACCGCGATTATGGGGTCACGCAATTCGAGCCAGCCGATGCGCGGCGGGCCTATCCTTCCTTCGACCAACCCGACATGAAGGCGACATTTGACCTGACCGCGGTCGTGCCCAAAGCCGACATGGCCGTCTCCAATGGCAAGGTAGTCGCCGACATGCCGGGGCCGGGCAGCGATGAACACACAGTGAAATTCGCCACCACTCCCAAGATGTCCTCTTACCTGCTGGCTCTGGCGGTGGGCGAGTTCGAGTGTGAGACGGGAGAGGCCGACGGCATTCCGGTTCGCGTTTGCGGCACGCCGGAGCAGAAGGGCCGCGGGCATTTTGCCCTGCAGGCGGCGGAATATTCCCTGAATTATTACGACCACTACTTCGGCATCAAATATCCCTACGGCAAACTGGACATAATCGGGGTGCCCGATTTTTCAGCCGGCGCCATGGAAAACGTGGGCTGCATCATCGGCCGCGACCTGCTCTACTTCGTGGATCCCAAGAGTTCTTCCTACTTTCTGCAGAAAGTGGTGGCGCAGGACGGTGTGGCGCACGAGATGGCCCACCAGTGGTTCGGCGACCTCGTGACCATGAAGTGGTGGGACGACTTCTGGCTCAACGAAGGCTTTGCCACCTGGATGTCGGCCAAGCCCATTGCCGCCTGGAAGCCGGAGTGGAACGTGGCCACCGACGACGTGGAGTCAGCGGCCCCGGCCATGGCGGTTGATTCGCTCAACTCCACCCACCCCATTCACCAGGATGTGCAAACTCCTGCGCAGGCCCTGGAGCTGGTGGATGTGATTTCTTATAACAAAACAGCGGCGGTGCTGCGGATGGTTGAGGGATACGTGGGCCCCGCCGTGTTCCGCAAAGGGATCAACGCTTACCTGAGCAAGTACGCGTATGGCAATGCCACCGCGCCTGACTTCTGGACCGCGATTGCCGCCACGGCAAAGAAGCCGGCGGACAAGGTAATGTCCAGCTTCGTGATGCAGCCTGGTGTGCCGCTGGTATCGGTGGCCGCATCCTGTTCCAACGGCAACACCAAAGTGGAGCTGAGCCAGACGCGCTACTTCCGCAACCGGGAGCTGCTGAATGCCGGGAGCAAAGAACTGTGGCAGATTCCGGTCTGCCTGAAAGCGGGCAACCGTGAAAAATGCGAGCTGTTGACTCGCAAGTCGCAGACGGTGGCGCTGACCGGCTGCGCGCCGGTGTACGGCAACGCGGGCGCGCGCGGCTATTACTTTTCCGGATATGACCGCGAGAACCTGCACCAACTGGCAGCCGACGCCGAGCAGGAACTCACGCCAGCGGAGCGGGTACAGCTTCTAGACGACGCATGGGCGGCCATGCGGGTGGACCGGGTAAAGGTGGGCGATTATCTGGCTCTCGCTGAGGCCTTGAAGAATGACCCTACGCGAGCGGTAATGGACCAACTGGGCCAGCAACTGGACTACCTGGACAACCACCTGACTACCACGGCTGACCGCCAGCAGTACCAGGCCTGGGTACGCAACACCTTCGCTCCGGTGGGCGAGCAACTGGGCTGGACGCCTCAGCCCAACGACAGCGAAGAGCAGCGCGCCCGCCGCGCCGACCTGCTGCGCCTGGTGGGCGGCATAGGCCACGACCCTAAGCTGATGGAAATGTCGCACCAGCTTACGCAGAAGGCGCTGGGGGGGGCAGCGGTGGATCCCACGCTGATTTATCCCGCACTGGCGATTGCCACCCGCGGGGGCGATGGCGCGCTCTATGACGCCATCCAGAAACGCGCGCAGACTGCCACCTCACCCGAGGATTCGTTCCGCTATCTGCAGGCACTGTCTAATTTCCGCGAGCCGGAACTAGTGCAGCGCACCGTGGAGTATGCACTCTCACCGCAGGTGCGATCCCAG
Source organism: Terriglobales bacterium (assembly GCA_036375915.1). Classification (GTDB taxonomy): domain Bacteria; phylum Acidobacteriota; class Terriglobia; order Terriglobales; family Acidobacteriaceae; genus JAICWP01. The sequence continues at coordinate 4,214 of DASVBI010000690.1, forward strand.
GACGCGCCCTACATAATTGGCGGGCTGATGAATAATCCTGATGCCCGCGACCAGGCGTGGGACTTCATCCGCCAGCACTGGACGCAGGTGGAAACCAAGCTCACCAACTTCTCCACGGGAACGGTGGTGGATGGCGCGGGAAATTTCTGCGATGCCACGCACCAGCAGCAAGTACAGGAGTTCTTCAAGCAGCACCCCATCCCTTCGGCGCAGCGCACGCTGCAGCAATCGCTGGAGTTCATCGGCGATTGCGTAGACCTGAAGGCGCAGCAGGCCCCGAACTTGGCTTCCTGGCTGCAGCAACAGGGCGGCGGGAGAGAAGCCCAGTAGGGAAGAACTTCAGGTTGATGATTGCGGGAAATGCCCTACTCAAGCAAGGCCGCTTGAGTGCCCCACCCATGGCTTCGACCAGGCGCAGCAGGCACTACCTTCGGCCTTCGCCGGCGGCGGCCAGGCTTTTCTCCAGCGCCTTTTCCGAGGCGGGCTGGTGGCGAACTTGAGTGGAGGATAACTGTTCGGCGGCGGCTTCGCGCGCTTTGCGCACCAGGTAGGCACCGGGGCCGTGCAGAAATTTGG
>DASVBI010000170.1:0-7314 GCA_036375915.1 Terriglobales bacterium
TCCGAGCGGCCGATCATGCGCATGATGTGGCGGCTGGTGTGGAGCGTGAACGGGCGCGGCTCTTTCAGCAGCTTCATCTCGATTTCGGCCAGCAGGTGGTTACCCTTGCGGCGATTGCAGGGATGACAGCAGGCGACCAGGTTCTCCCAAGTGGAAGAGCCGCCGCGCGAGCGTGGAACTACATGGTCCAGCGTCAGCTCCCCGGAAGGCAGCACCACGCCGCAGTACTGGCAGGAATTGCGGTCTCGCAGCAGGATGTTCTTGCGGGAGAGAGCCCGGGTCTGGTGGGGGATGCGGCGGTACTCCAGCAGGCGGATAACCGAGGGCACGCGGATGGCAAATCGTGCCGCGTGCAGGTAGTGGCCGTTTTCCTCTTCCGCCATGGCCACTCCCTTCAGCACCAGCACAATAGCGCGCCGAGCGGCACAGACGTTAATGGGTTCGTAGGAAGCATTCAACACCAGCACCGGGGCGTGCATGGAGTGGCCATCGCCCTGGCGGTGCGCGGCCTGCACCGCGGGCATCACCTCCCGGCCCGGCATTCCCAACGAACTGTTGAACTCCAAAGACATGTTTAATTCAGACCTTAGCCGCCATGGCTAGCGGCCGGGGTGCGCGTTGCTGCTCTTGGGATTCGTTTTTCACGACTGCGAAGGTCACTTCCGGCCGCAATACCCGGGCCACGGTGGCCACCCATACCTGTGCCGCTCCTGCTTTGCGCAGCACCCGGGCACATTCGGAAACCGTAGTGCCGGTGGTGAAAACATCATCCACCAGCAAAACGCTGCGGCCGGCGACGGTGGCCGCATTCAGGACGCGAAAAGCGCCGCGAACGTTTTCCAGGCGCTGGTGCCGGGTGAGGCCGGTCTGCGATTCGGTAGGCCGGGTCCGCTCCAGCACCAAGGCGGGCGGCTGCCCCCACATTGCACTCAAAGCCGAAGATTTCAGAGCTGCCCGGGCAATCAGCTCCGACTGGTTAAAGCCGCGCTGCCGCAGCTTGGCGGCGTGCAACGGCACGGGAATGACCAGCGGCGCAACTTCGCCCAGCATAGGAGCCAGCGCGGCCATGGCCTCACCCAGCATGCGGCCCAGCACCCCGGCGGCAGGGCGGACCTGCTCGTATTTCAGCAGGTGAATCAGCTCGCGCAGGCCGCCTTCGTAACTTCCGTAAGCGACCGCCTTAACAAACAGGGGCTCCAGGCGCTGGCAAGCGCCGCAGCGCGCCTCGCCCTCGGAAACAGCATAGGGGCTAGCCAGCCGCTCCCCGCAAACCGCGCACACTAGTCCGGCAATGGGCTGCATGGCGGCCAGGCAGGGATCACATACCGGCAGGCGCGAAATCCTGGTCAAGGGGGCGCTGCAGAGACGACAATTGCTTGGCATGAGGGTGGCGAACAGGCTTTCGGCGGCCGCACCCAATAGGGAAAGGAGCGAGGACTGACTTCCTGAGGACTCAGCCCTGGTAGCCCGAGTTAGGTCTCCGCTACTGCTGAAGACGAACCTCCCCTGTCCGGAATGGCCCAAGATGCCATTCTGAGCAGTGTAGGGTCAGTATAACGGCGTTGCCCACGGGTTCGCAACGGCGCTGTCCGTTACCAAGGTGGAAGCACGAAGGGTGGTCTGGCCAGATGGCAGAAGCTAGTAGCCAGCAGCTACTTAGTGCCGAATCAGCCACATCACCCAACCGGCGGCGATGACCCCGCCGACGAACATGGCAAAACAGTAAGCCCCGTAGCGCATCTGCTCGCGGGCGCCTTCGCGCTGGGTGATTCCGAAGACCACCGAGGCAAACACGGCGAACAGCAGGGCAGCGCTGAAGTGAGAGAGAGCCATGCCGGTCATTTCTTTTTCCCTATGGCAATGTGGTAGGCGTCCACCGCGGCGATGAAGTTAAGCAGCCCGGCCACAATGATGAATTTGGTGCCATAGTCGGCGGTGGCGTGCTGGATCATGCCCTGGCCGTAATCCAGGGCGCGGCTCACGATGTAGAGGCCGCCGGCGCCGACATCGCCCACAAAACCGAGGATGTCCAGCACCTCGCCGCTGTTGGGCTGGTAGACGTGACCGTCCATCTTCAGTCCCAACACATACATGGCAACGATGCAGACCAGCAGCAGCAGGCCACGGATCCAGCGTTTTTGCGCCAGGTGTCCGGCGCCGGGAATCAGCCAGCCTACCGCAGGCGCTATTACCGCCATGGCGGTTAAGGGCTGGGCACTCTGCCCGGACCGCTCCAGTTCCGCGGTCACCGATTTCGATCTGGAATTCGCCATCAGATAATCACAATCTCGCTTTGAATTTTACCCGTGACTTCAGCCGAGCGCTCGCGCACCAGCATATTGATTTCGCTGCGCACGCCCCACTCGGGAAAGTAAATTCCGGGTTCGATGGAAAAACAGCTGTTGGGCAAGACCTGGCGTTCGTCGTGCACTTCCAGGTTGTCCATGTTGGCGCCGTTGGCATGCACCTCGGTGCCGATGGAGTGCCCAGTACGATGGATAAAGTACTGCCCATAACCGCGGGAAGCGATGTAGTCGCGTGCAGCCTTATCCACTTCCCAGCCTTGCAACCTGCGGCCCGCTGCAACCGCCGACTTCACCGTGTTGATGCCGGCATCCCGCGCCCCACGCACGATTTCGAAGATCTCGCGCTGGCGCTCGGAAGCCGCCGTTCCGATCACACCCGTCCAGGTGATGTCGTAATACACCGCCTGCGGGCGGTTCTTCTTGCCCCAGATATCGAGCAGCACGAAATCACCGGGCTTGATTTCAGAGGAGCGCTCTGCCGCCGGCTCGTAATGCGGGTCGCCGCTGTGGGCGCCCACGGAGACGTTGGGCGGGTCGTCGGTCACAATGCCATCACGGCGGAAGGCTTCCATCAGCCACTGCTGCATCTCGTATTCGCTGGTGCCGCTCTGGCGGGCCCGCCTTCCCAGTTCCGGCCAGAAGGCCGCCACCAGGGAATCAATGGCATCGCGCGCCTCGAAGTGGCTGCGAATCTGATCCTCGGTCCAGGTGGCCTCGAAAAGCGCTACCAGATCGCCCGAGCTGACCACGTTCTTGCCAAAGCTGCGCACTAGGTCCACCGTCCCCGCATCCACCATCGAGACCAAGAACACCAGGTTATCCGGCGAGTACTGCATGGCCACGTTTTTGTAGGGCGCCAGCATGGCCTTCAGCTTGTCGAACAGTTCCTGCCAGGCAGAGTATTTTTCTTCCTTGCCGGGCAGACTGGTCAGGTGGTGCGGCTCAATGCGGTGGGTGAGCTTGGCAGGCTCGCCCGCAGCTGGTATGACGTAGTACCAGCGCCGCGTCACCATGGTGCCGTCGGGCAGGCCCAACACCCGGTAGGCAATAGGGTCGCGGTGGTGATGGTCGTAGAAGAGCCACGCGTCAATACCTTGCTGGCGCAGCGCCTCCTGGATAGCAGGCAGGTTCATTGGGCGAATCTCTATTCTAAACAACCACAGCGGGTTTGGGCCAATCTACCCAGGAAGCGAAGAGGAGGCTTCCGCCTCGCCGCACAGCTCCTGACCTGTGGACCGGCCGGCCTCCATTGCCGCCGGCATCCGCTTCGGGCGGCGGTACTACATGCGTCATTGAACGGCTAGCTGGTAATTGGTAGCTTGGTAGTTCGTACCTAGGCAGCGCTTTAGGCCAGACGCGGTGGAGATCCTCGACCTCAGACATTTTTCTTCCGCTGACCTGCGGCCCCTGCTGGACGGGGAGGCGCAGGTGTGGTCGCGCCTGCTTTCCTGGGACTACCGTGGCTCGGCCGATATGATCCTGCGTTACGTGGACGCCAAGATTTTGCCCGGGTATGCCGCCATAGAGCGCGGGCGCATCTTCGGCTACTCGTTCTTCGTTTATGAGGGCAGCAAGGGCGTGATCGGCGACCTGTTTGTGGGCAGCAACGGCACGCACACGGAAGGTGAGCACGCCATTGAGGTTCGCCTGCTCACCCATGTGATTGAAACCTTGCAGCGTTCCCCCGGCATTCACCGGGTGGAGGCGCAGTTGCTGGTACACGAGACCGGTGCGGTGGCGCGGCCGTTTCTCGACCAGGGCTTCCGCCGCCACCCCCGGCTGTTCATGGTACTGCCCTTGCGTTCGGCCGCGACAACCGCTCCCAAGACTCCGCCTGAAATCGAGATTCGTCCCTGGACGGAGAACGATTACCAGGCGGCCGCCGCGGTTATCACCGCCGCTTACCGAGGGCACATTGACTCCGAAATTAACGACCAATACCGCAGCCTGAGCGGCTCGGTGCGCTTCCTCAACAATATTGTGCGCTTCCCGGGGTGCGGCCTCTTCGACGCCGAGGCCTCCTTCGTGGCCCTGCACCGGCCAACACGTTCCCTGGTGGGGGTCATCCTGTGTTCGCGCGTGAAGAACGACGTCGGCCACGTGACTCAGGTGTGCGTTATCCCCGAACTGCGCGGGCACGGCATTGGCGAGAAACTGCTTGCGGCCAGCACCCAGGCGCTGCGTCAGCGCGGTTTTGAGCTCCTGTCTCTAACTGTCACTCAGGCCAATGAGCGCGCAGTATTGCTTTATGAGCGCCTGGGATTCTCTACCACTCGCGTGTTCGACGCTTTCGTGTGGGAGGGCTAGAAGCCGCGGACCCTACGCCCCTTGCCCAGCCGCTGCCATGGCTTTTTTCCCTCGCCCAAGGTGCTCTACAAAGCGGGTCTTCTCTCCAGTCGCGGTTCTGAGCCTGCCAAAGCTGGTACCCTAGGCGTGATGCCCGCCCTTGTGTAAGCGCCACCGGCCATGCTACTGTGCGCGGTTTTGCCGGGCTTGCATCGCTGCTAGCCGCGAGGAGTTCTTATGAGCGCCGAAACCACCACCGTGTCTCCTTCCCTCGGCGGTAAAAAGAAGCACCAACCTTTTGTCCCGCCCAGCATGCAGATGCGCGAGTTCTCGCTGCGCGCCCTGATCCTAGGCATGATCATGACCGCCATCCTGGGCTCGGCCAACGCCTACCTGGGCCTGCGCGCGGGCATGACCATCGCCGCCACCTACCCTGCCGCCGTAATCGGCATGGCGGTGCTGCGCCTGCTGAAGGGCTCGGTGCTGGAAGAGAACATTGCCCGTACCATCGGCTCCATCGGCGAATCGGTGGCGGCCGGCGCGGTGTTTACCATCCCGGCTTTCGTGCTCGCCGGGTTATGGCCCGGCCTGGCTGGCAAGTATTGGCAGTCGGTGGCGCTGATGATCATCGGCGGGACGCTGGGCATCCTGTTCGTCACCCTGCTGCGCCGGGTGATGGTGGAAGACCCCGAACTGCCTTTCCCCGAGTCCGTGGCCGCTTCGGAAATCCACAAAGCCGGACAACAGGGCGCCAAGGCGGCCAAGATCCTGTTTGCCAACATGGGCTTTGGCGCGCTTATGTACTTTCTCTCGCAGATCAATGTGTTCTGGTACACGCGTCAGCTGCTGGTGAAGATTCCGTCCATGGCCAGGGGCCTGAAGATAGGCGGCGGCTCGACCGCGCCTACCGTGGCCACCGGGGGCATGACAACCTTCACTTCTCCGGCCATCAGCCCCGCTTATTTGGGCGTCGGCTACATTATCGGTCCGCGCCTTGCCGCCTTGAACTTTGCCGGCGGTGTGGTGGCCTGGGGACTGCTGGTGCCGCTCCTAATTTATTTCCTCGGACCTAACCTGCCCATGCCCGCGGGCAGTAATGCCATGGGGTACTGGGGTGGAATTGCCGGAGCGGTGTGGTTCTCCATCGTGCGACCGATTGCGGTGGGCGGTATGCTCGTAGGCGCCGGCTACACCCTGTTCCGGATGCGCAAGCAACTGGGCGCCGGGATGGCGCGCGCCATCTCCGATTTGAAAAAATCGGCCGCCGCGCATGAAGTCACCGACCGCACCGAGCGCGACTTGAACGCCAAGATCGTGTTTGCCGGCGTCGGCGTGGTGCTGCTGGCCATGTTCGCCCTGTACTACTTCTTCATAGTGGGCGCAGGAAACCTGACCATGTCGAAGGTGGTGGGCGGGGCTGTGGTAGCCGCCCTGGTGATGGTGATTCTGGGCTTCTTTTTTGCCGCCGTTTCCGGAAACCTGGTCGGTTTGATCGGCTCTTCGAACAATCCTGTATCCGGCCTGACCTTGTGCACGCTGGTGGTGGCAGCCCTGCTGATGGTGGCGCTGGGCGTTTCCGGCACTGGTGGCGTAGCTGCCGTGCTGGGCGTAGCGGCGGTGGTGTGCGTTTCCTCGGCCGTGGCCGGCGAAATGCTGCAGGATTTGAAAGTCGGCCACATCCTGGGCGGCACCCCGTCCAAGATGCAGATTGGCGACATGTTCGGTATCGTCGTCTCCGGCCTGGTGCTGTTCTTCCCCCTGATGATCCTGGACAAGGCATACCACTTCGGCACGGCGGCCCTGCCCGCCCCCCAAGCCGGTTTGATGGCCATGCTGGCGCAGGGCATTGTGGGCGGCAACATGGCCTGGCCGCTGGTGGTGGTCGGCATCCTCATGGGCTTCGCCATGATCATGATCGAGGTGCGCAGCCCCATGCTGTTCGCCGTGGGTATGTACCTGCCGCTGGAGACCACCTTTGCCATTTTTGTTGGCGGCGTAATTCGCTGGATTACCGACAAACTGCGCGACCGCCGCGGCTTCAACGATGCGCAAAAGGCGCGCGTGGATAACGCCGGAGTGCTCACCGCCTCCGGCCTGATAGCGGGCGAGGCCCTGTGCGGCCTGGTGATCGCCGGCATTGTGGGCTCGGGGCACTCCTTGCCGCAGGTTTTCGAGAACCCGCACTGGATTTCCGGGCTGATTGGGCTGGCCATTCTAATCGGGGTGATGATCAAGGTGCCGCTGGCCAACGCCGGGCGCCCGGAGGACCCCGCACCGCCGACGGCCATCATGTGATCGCGCTTGGCGGGCCGTCTGAGGCCCGCCGCGGTCATCCTGAGCGTAGCGGAGGATCTCCCCACCACAAAGGGAAGAGATTTCGGCTAATGATCCCTACCCTGCCCTGTCATCCTGAGCGAAGCGGCCCGGTTCGCTTGCGAAGCGGTCCGCGGAGTCGAAGGACCTCGCGCCTGTTTGCTCCGTGCGGCCGGAACCGCAGGGGCGCCTCGACTCGGGCATACGCCCTCGCTCAACCTGACAGTAGCTATTTTTTGGAGATGATCAAAGCACCGTTTGCCGCCTGAAAAATTCGAAAATCCAGAATCATCCATCTACAATTCCACTGTGACCTCTGCGTCCTCTGTGGTTAAAAATCTTGCCGATGTGCGAGAGCGGATTGCCGCTGCCGCGCTGCGCGCGGGGCGCCACCCCGAAGAGATCGCGC
>DASVBI010000491.1:0-6503 GCA_036375915.1 Terriglobales bacterium
GGACCTCTCTTTGGTGTTCGCGGCTATCCCGAATATCCCATTCCAGCATCGGACTACGAACAACCTGCTTTGCTTACCCCTTTGCCGGTTGTCAGGGAGTGGGTCGAAATAAAATTCGGCCCACTCCCTCTATTTTTATCAGTGCATGGCGGTCACCAGGATAGGCTCGGAGCGCGTAATCACCACCGTGTGCTCGTAATGGGCGGAGAGAGCCCCATCGGCGGTAACCACCGTCCAACCGTCAGAAGAAACGAAGGACTTGTCAATTCCCGCGGTAACGATGGGTTCTATAGTGATGACCAGCCCTTCGCTGAGCACCGCCGAGTTGGAGCGGTCTTCGAAATTGGGCACCTCGGGCGATTCGTGGATGGTGCGCCCTACGCCATGCCCGCACCACTGGCGCAACACTTCAAAGCCGGCGTCCCCCGCTTCCTTCTCTACCGCCCGTCCGATGGCAGAGATCTTATTTCCCGCCCGGGCCACGGAGCGGGCCCGGTCAAAGGCATTCTGGGCGCATTCAGCCAGCCGTCTCGCCGTCAAACTGGCCGGGGGAACCGCTACCGTGATGGCGGCATCAGCAACGTAGCCATCCTTTTGCGCCGTCAAATCGAGTTTGACCAGGTCACCGGCTTCCACCCGGGTGCGAACGCTGGGCACTCCGTGCACCACCTGTGAGTTCAGGCTGATACAACTGGCGCCGGGAAAGCCATAGACCAGGGCGGGCGACGGCTCCGCACCCTGGGCGGCCAATTCCCGCGCCGCTATCAGGTCCAGTTCCGCAGTGGTGATTCCCGGGCGCGCTGCGCGCGCCATGGCCTGCAGCGTGAGCGCCACAATCCTGCCGATAGCCTGCAAGCCGGCCAGTTCTTCTGGCGACTGGATGGACATAATCTTGCACATTCTATACGGCTTCCCTACACCCGGCGGAAGTTACATTGTGCCCGCGCCCATTCTGTGGCACAGTTTGGATAGCAAGGGGCGGGAGGATCTCATGAAAGCCGTCCGCTATGCACTGCCGGCAGCATTGCTTCTGCTATGTTTTGCCCTGCCGGCGCTGAGCCAGCAATCCGATTCCGACCAATCCTGGCGAACCACCGGCGACCTGCAGGACCAGGCGGGAACCACCAATCCCACCCACGTCACCCAGTCTCACCAGGTCAAGGACGGAAAAACCGTGGACGTTCAGACGCTGCAGACAAAGGGCATCAATCGCGACAGCGAACTCTACGGGCAGACGGAAACGGAAACCGTAAAGGTCAACGCCACCACCACCCGGGTAACCACACGTCATTACGTCACTAGCCCCGACGGTCAGAAAGTGGTCAACAGCCTCAGCGTTGAGGAAAAGCGCGAGTCGCCGGACGGCGGAGAAAGCGTGGTCCGCACCGTATCCAGCCCCGATGCTAACGGCGGTTGGCAGGTGACGCGGCGCGAAGTTGAGCAGACGGTGAAGAACGCCCCTGACGTGCGCACCATCAACACCACCGTGCTCCTGCCCGGTCCCGACGGCAACCTGGCCCCCAGCACCCAGATGCATGAAGTCCAGAAGCAACTGCAGCCGGGCTCAACCGAATACACCAAATCCGTTTCCTTGCGCGACGGCAGCGGCAACTGGCAGGTGAATGAAATCCGGCAGGGCACCATCGAAAAGACGGCAGATACGGAAACCAAGCGGGAGAGCGTTTCGCGCCTCAACGCCGATGGAAAAATGGCACTGGCGGAGAGAACTGTCAGCAAGGAAGCCGCCACCGAGGGCGAACAGCGCAAACAGGTGCAGACATTCTCCACCAGCATGGACGGCGTTACCGCCTATCCCGATGGCCAGATGCACCTCGATCGCCAGGTCACAACCGTTACCCGCACCGGTCCCGGTGGGCAGCAGGTTACGACGAAAACCGTGGACCAGCGCAGCCAGGCGGACCCGGCTGCTCCCCTGCGTCCCAGCCAGCGCGTGGTTGACCTCTCGAGTTCCGGACTGGAGGGTGTCAAACAACAGACCGTAACCATCCAGTCAACCAGCCCCAACGGCGGCATGGACGTGGTGTCGGTGGACACTAAGAGAACCACCAGCAGCGGGTCGGTAACGGTTGACACCAGCAAGCCGGCGGCACCAACACCGGCGAGTCCCCCTCCACAATGAGCGTTTCCGGGTGGCAATTAATTGCCGCCGTTCCCCGGATGTAGTAGATGTGTGGGGTGGGTGAATCGGACCCAGTCGCGGCGCAGCAACGCCTTCCCTATAAGAAACAGGCCGCCGAACAGGCTGTCACCCTGGTAGAGCCCGGAATGGTGGTGGGGCTGGGCACAGGCTCGACAGCCATTTTTGCCACCCGCCGGCTGGCCGAACTCCTCCGCCAGGGCGCCCTGCGCGACATTTTGGGCTTCGCCACTTCCCAAGCGACTTGGCAGGAAGCTCATCGGCTGGGTATTCCCTTACTAGCCCAGGACATGCCCCGCGAGATTGACCTCACCATTGACGGCGCTGACGAGGTGGCCCCGGAACTGAATGTAATCAAAGGCGGGGGCGGCGCTTTGCTGCGGGAAAAAATTGTCGCCCAGGCCAGCCGCCGGGTCGTCATCACGGTGGACGACAGCAAACTTTCTCCCCGCCTCGGCACCCGGCACCCAGTTCCCGTAGAAGTGCTCGCTGTTGGCTGGCAGAGCCAGTTGCGCTTCCTGGAGTCGCTGCAGGCGCGGGTGTCTGTCCGCCAGAATCCTGGCGGCTCTCAGCTTGTTACCGACTCCGGCAACATGATCCTCGACTGCGACTTCGGCCCCATTGCCGATCCCGCCGCGCTGGCCAACAGCCTGAGCGGTCGGGCCGGAATTGTGGAGCATGGCTTGTTCCTGGGTCTGGTCACCGATTTGATTATCGCCGGAGCAGGCGGCATCGAGCACCGCACGCGGCCACGCTGACAGCCAGCGGAACCATAAGCGTGGTACTTTCGCTCGCCGCAATAGATAGAGTTTTCCCGACGTGCACTCTGTTCCTTCCCACATTGGGTCCTCTTAAAACTACTATTGTGACCGTCGTCACTGCATCGCCCAACTCTGTGGGCATACTCCTATAGCTGTCTACCCGGTGCAGACGCAGTGCAGTGAGCAGTCCCCTCCTTCGGGATTTCACCGGGGTCGGCCTCGCGCCGAAGCCGATGTCCCGAAAGCGACATCCCGAGTCACGCCCGCAATCATCCGTTGATTACGTCCGTGCCTCCAAGGCGCAGCACACCGCGCGCTTCCCCCACCGGTATCTGTATTCAGTTATCACTTGTTCCCTGCTGGTAACGCTGGTTGCCGTTTTCATTCTTTATGGCGAATACCGTGAGCAAAGGACGTATTGGCACGAGAAGCTGACCCGCGTTGCGGATGTCAACCAGCGGCTCCTGCAAAATTGGGTCAAAGAACGGAATGAGGACGCGGAACTGCTGGCTTCCTTTCCCTGCACAGCAATCGGGGCAGTGAGCGGACTGGCGCCCCAGCCCGCCCATCCGCGGCTGTGGCAGAAGCGACTGCACCAGGAGCTTGTTTCTGTCTCTAACACTTACGCTTATGCGGGAGTGTACGTCCTGGACGGCAGCGGCCGCGTGGTCGCCCAATCCGAGGCTGCTCCTGCCCTCCCTCCAGACCTGATCAAGAAGTTAACCGGCAGTTCCCAGCCAGGGAGCCTGACCATCCCTAAGCCCGGAGGTGGCGCCGGCTACTCGCAACTCGCATTTGTCAACCCGATTCTGCACCTCCGGCAGTCCGGACCAAAGGAGGAGCGAACTGCAGTGGTCGGCCACGTCGTCCTGCTTACACGCGCGGAAGCTATCGCCTCACTCTTAGTTGCCGACGCTGGCGCCACCGTGACTGGAGAAACGGTCTTACTAACTTTGCACCTCAATCAGCCGGTGTTTGTCTCCCCCCTGCGGCATTGGCATAATCGGACGGCGGCGCCAACCCCTCCTCTGGCGAGCCCAGGCCACATCACCCTAATTGAAAGACGAGAGCTTTTCGGCACCTACCGTGACTACCGAGGGGTCACCGTCCTGGCCGCTACTCGATTTCTGCCTGATCTGGGCTGGGCGATGGTGACCAAGGTGGATAGAAGCGAAGCCCTGTCCCCTTTCCAGCAGACGCTCATCCTTGGCATCGCCATCGTTATTCTGACGATCTTGACCATCACCAGCCTGGCCGCAACCTGGTTGCGGCAGCAGCACGTGCAGCGCCTGCAGACCGACCTGGCCCGCGGCCGGCAGACCGAAGAGGACTTGCGCCGCTCCGAGGAGCGCTTCTGGGTGGCGCTGCAAAATTCTCCCGTCGTTGTTTTCAACCAGGATCGAGAGTTGCGCTACACCTGGGTACACAATCCGCAGCCGCCGTGGTCCGAGCAGGACTATTACGGCAAAACCGACGAGGAAATTCTCGGTATCGAGGAAGGCAGCAGGCTGACCGCTCTGAAGCAACCGGTCCTTGATACCGGGGTTGGCGCCCGCAAAGAATGGACCTTCGCCTTCCGCGGAGAGACACGAGTTTTCGACATCAACATCCAGCCTTTGCGCAACCAGGCTGGAGAAGTTGTGGGCATCACCTGCGCCAGTATGGAGGTCACCGAACACAAGCGAACGGAAGAAGAGCTCAAAAAGTCGGAGAGCAAGTACCGCCGCCTCTTTGAAACCACGGAGGCATTCGGGCAGACCGATATGGCAGGAAATCTGGGCGAATTTAACCCCGCTTTTCAGCACATGACGGGCTACTCGGCGCAGGAGCTCGCAGGATTGGCCTATTGTGACCTGACTCCCTCCCGATGGCATGCCATGGAAGCGCAAATTATCCAGGAACAGGTCTTGCCACAAGGGCACTCCGCCATTTACGAAAAGGAGTATCGCCGCAAAGACGGATCCGTCTTTCCCGTCGAACTCCGAACCTTCCTCATTCGCGACCATGCCAATCAGCCGGTTGGCATGTGGGTTTCAGTACGCGACATTACCAAACGCAAGCAGGCGGAGGAGCATCTTCGCGAATACGAAAAGGTGGTGGAGGGTCTGCAGGAAATGATCGTGGTGGTGGACCGGGACTACCGCTACCTGATCGCCAATCGCGCCTTCCTTGAATACCGCGGCATGCAACGAGAACAACTCATCGGCCGCCGCGTTCCAGAAGTCCTGGACAAAGGTGTTTTTGAGAATCTGGTGAAAACAAGAATGGATGAGTGCTTTCAAGGCAACGTGGTCATTTTCGAGATGAAGTACACCTATCCCAGGCTTGGTGAAAGAGAGTTGTTGATCTCCTACTTTCCCATTGCGGGCCCGAATGGCGTTGACCGTCTCGCTTGCGTGCTGCAGGATATTACCGACCGCAAGCAGGCAGAGAAAGCCCTGCGCGATTCGGAAACACGTTACCGCCTGCTGTTTGAGCGCAACCCTGCGGGCATGTTCCGTTCCACCGTGGAAGGTAAATTGCTGGAGGCCAATGAGACCTTCGCCCGCATGTTCGGGTATTCGTCGCGTGACGAACTTCTGGGCTCTCCCAGCATTCATTTCTATCAGCGGCCGGAGGAAAGAGCGCCCCTGATCGCCAGGCTTCGTGAGCAGGGTGCTTTGACTGATTATGAGTTTTTCGGCTGGCACCGGAACGGAACCCCTGTGTGGGTGTTGGCCAACATGGCATGTGTTCGCTGCGAAAATGGCGCGCCTGACGTACTGGAAGGCACTTTTATTGATGTTACACGGCGCAAGAATGCCGAGAAAGCTCTGCAACGCTCGGAAGCACAGTTGCGCGCCTTTATTGAACACGCGCCCTACGGCATCTTCCGCTACGCCAACGACCGATTTCTCAGCGTGAACCCCACCCTGCTCCGAATGCTGGGCTATGACACCGAAGCGGAGGTGGCGGCGCTGCGACTCTCGACCGATGTGTTCGTGGAAGCGGCCGAGCAACACCGCTTCCTGGAAATGTCCGCCCATCAGCCCTATTTCGGTCCCCTGATAATGCAATGGAAGCGGCGCCAGGGAGGCAAGATTCTGGTGCGGCTCAGCGGGCGTGTGGTCACCGACTCGCAGGAGCAGGGGCAAAGTGTGGAGGCTATTGTCGAGGATATCACCCAGCAGCACGCTCTGGAAGAACACCTGCGCCACACCGACAAAATGGAGGCGCTCGGCCGCCTGGCCAGCGGTGTGGCTCACGATTTCAACAATCTTTTGCTTGGCATAACCCTCAATCTGGAGCATGCCATTGCTCAGGCGGCACCTGTGGGTACTCCCCTACGCGAAGATATTGAGCAAGCGCTGCAAACGGCCAGGAGCGCCGCTGCGGTGACCCGTCAACTGCTCGTGTTTAGCCGCCGGAGGAAGCTGCAGCAGCAATCGGTCAACCTGAACGACGTGGTGATCAGAAGCCAGGCCTTGATCAAGCGCCTGGCGGGGGAAAACATTCAAATTGACATAAGGCTGGGCCATGACCTGGGCCCGGTCACCGCAGACCCAATACAGGTTCAACAAATCATTCTCAATCTGGTAGCCAAC
>DASVBI010000049.1:0-2570 GCA_036375915.1 Terriglobales bacterium
TCGGAATATCAGTGCCGGGGCAAAGGGGCGCGCGCCTGGCCCGCGGTTTCCGCGGGCTCCGGGTCCATTTCCCAACCGCCGTGGGTGATGTTGCGATAGAGCAAGGCGGCGGCGAGAGCGGATATCACCAGCATGAGGGCCCCCAACCATCGCGGAGTCAGAGTCAGCCAGCCGATGCCGAACAAAGCGCCATACACCATCACACAGCCCAGTATCCAGGAGCTGAGGTTGCGGCCCAGGTCGCGGGTGGCGGGAACTTCGGGGGTTTTGAGCGCCACCGGTTTCCAGCCGCGCACATCAGGCCGGGCCTTGCGATAGAAGCGCAGAAGCACTTCTTCAGATTCGGGCTTGGTCAGGAAGGTGACCAGAATCCAAACTACGGTGGTGACGGCGGTGGTGGTAATGGCGGTCTTGGCGAACAGCACCGGGCCCTCCCCGGTAAAGGGAGCGCCCCAGCGCAGGGCGATAGTCAGGGCGAGGGCGGTGGCCATGGCCGAAATCTCGCTCCAGGCGTTGATGCGCCACCAGTACCTGCGCAGCAGGTAAACGCCACCGGTGCCGGCCCCGATTTCCAACACCACTTCCCAGCCCGACTTGATGGAAGTAAGCTGCGCCGCCACGTAGCCGGAGCAGATCACCAGCAGCACCGTGACCAGGCGGGAAACGTTCACGTAATGGCCTTCGGTGCCGTCGCGCTTCATGAAACGACGGTAGAAATCGGCCACCAGGTAGGACGCGCCCCAGTTCAACTGGGTGGCGATGGTGGACATGAAGGCTGCCATGAAGCCGGCTATCACCACGCCCTTGAGCGCGTGCGGCATCTGGTTGTTGACCAGCAGCATGTAGCCGGTTTCAGGATGCTCCAGGTGGGGATAGAGCACAATCGCAGCCAGGGCGGCTATGATCCAGGGCCAGGGACGAATGGCGTAGTGAGCGATATTGAACCAGAGAACGGAGAGCAGCCCGTTACGTTCATCCTTGGCGCTGAAAATACGCTGTGCGATGTAGCCGCCGCCGCCGGGTTCGGCACCCGGATACCAGAAGGCCCACCACTGCACGGCCAGATACACCACAAAGGTGAGGCCGGGGAGCAACCAGAGAGCCTGCGCGGTCAAAGGCCGGGAAAAATCTGGGAAAAAGGAGAGGGCGTTCCCCGCGGGTGCGCCTCCTCCGGCGCCGGCGGTGGCGCGCAGATGATGCAGGGTGCTCACCAGCACGCCCAGGCCGCCCACCGCGTCCACCGCGTAGTAAGCCACCCCAATCACGATGGCCATCTTCAAAACAAATTGAAACAGGTCGGTCCAGAGTACGCCCCACAATCCGCCCAGGGAAACATAGAATCCGGTAAAGGGAATGAGAAAGAAGATGCAGATGGCCAGAGCGGCATGCGGGCTCACGCCCAGGGTAATGCCCACGATGGTGACCATGGCCTTGGTAACCCAGCCCAGGATGAGGCAGTTCATGAGCAGGCCGAGGTAGATGGCGCGAAAGCCGCGGAGGAAAGCCGCCGGCCTGCCGGTGTAGCGCATTTCAGCGAACTGCACATCAGTGAGCAGGCCGGAACGCCGCCACAAACGGGCGAACAGAAACACCGTCATCATGCCCGAAGGCAGCAGGCACCACCACAGCCAGTTGCCGGCAATGCCCTGGCTGTACACCAGCCCGGTGACCACCAGAGGGGTGTCGGCGGCAAAAGTGGTGGCCCCCATGGAGGTGCCGGCCAGCCACCAACTGACGTTGCGGCCGGATCCGAAATAATCGTCCACGCTGCGCCCGGAGCGCCGCCGGAAATAGAGGCCCATGGCCAGCGTAATCGCCAGGTAACCGACGATTGCCGACCAGTCCAAAACAGTTAGATTCATCAAGCGCCCCGTTGAACGGTGATGGACGAGCCCGGCGGCGAGCAGCGCGGGCAGCGTAGTTTGCCGTGCTGGAAGTATTAACCGGTGAACTGCAGCTCCACCACGGTGCAGTCGTCGGCCAGAGGCGTGCCGGCGCAGAAGTCATTGACCGCGGAGAAGATCTGATCGAAGGAGCTATGGGCGGCAATTTCCTGCAGGCGCGAATCCTCGAAGAACTCGCCGTGCGCGTTCTCCGCCTCGGTGACTCCGTCGGTCACCAGCAGCAGGCGGTCGCCCGGCCCCAGCTTGCACAGCCCGCCCTGGTAACCGGCATCCGCCAGCAGGCCCACGGGAACGTTGGAAACCTCGGGCCGCATGACGGAGCCGTTGCTGATCAGAAGTGGCGGCACGTGACCGCAATTGACGTATTCCAGACTACCGTTGCTGTTGAGCCGCACGATAATGACGGTGGCGTATTTTTCGCCAATGTGCTTCTGGCAGAAGAAGCGATTGACGGCGCTGGCAATCTCGGGCAGGGGCATACGGGCCACCAGGTGGGAGTAAACCATGCCCTGCAGCGTGGAGGCCAGCAAGGCGGCGGTAATTCCCTTGCCGCAGACGTCAGCGATCACCACGGAGAGCTCATCGCCGGTACGCACGGCGTCGAAGAAGTCGCCGCCAATTTCCTTGCAGGAAATATTGCGGGCGCGCAAGGCGGCAAATGACACC
>DASVBI010000357.1:0-4251 GCA_036375915.1 Terriglobales bacterium
CTCCTGCCTCAGGTACGGAGCCGCGCCGCGCAGTAGGCCCCCCGCGGCGGCGCTTTTTTACTTTGTGGCGCGGGCGACCCGCCCGGGAGCCGCCTGCGAAGCAGGGCGTCATTCCGAGAACCTTCAGGCCCGAGGAATCTCGCGGGCGTTGCCGAAATCTACAGCGTTGCAGGCGAGATGCTTCGCGACTGAAGTGGCTCGGGATGACGCCTCAACGAGCCCGATTGTGCCGGGCGTCTCAACGTTTTCGAACTTTTCCGCTCCGCCTCCCGTACAATTCCGCGAGGAGTTCTGCGATGGCTTCCAAGCCCGCCACCCTAAGCGTGGCGCCTTCGCAACCGATGTCCCGCTGGGCCGGCGGGCCGGCCCTGGTTGCCTATATTTCCGCCGCCCTGCTTGTGCTGCACCTGCTCACCGCTTCCCGCTACGGCTACTTTGGCGACGAGATGTACCACCTGGCCTGCGGCGAGCACCTGGCCTGGGGCTATGTGGACCAGCCGCCACTCATCGCACTGGTTGCCTGGCTGGTGCGCCACACCCTGGGCACTTCCCTGCTGGCCATCCGCTTCGTGCCCGCGCTGGCCGGAGCCGCCACGGTTTTGGTCACCGGCGCCATTGCCCGTGAACTGGGCGGTGGGCGCTTCGCTCAGGCACTGGCCGCGCTCTGTGTTGCCTGTTCCTCGGTGTATCTCGTCATCAACTACCTGTTCAGTATGAACTCGTGGGAACCGCTACTGTGGATGGCTTGCGCCTATGTCGTAATCCTAATCATCAAGACCGGCAACCAGAAGCTGTGGCTCTGGTTCGGGCTGCTCAGCGGCATCGGCCTGGAAAACAAGTACTCCATCGCGGTGTTCGGCTTCGGCATCGTAGTAGGCCTGCTGCTGACGCCCGAGCGCAAGGCGCTGGCCCACAAATGGATCTGGCTGGCGGGCGCGCTGGCCTTTGCCATCTTCCTGCCCAATCTGCTGTGGAACTTTCAACACCACTTCCCGTTCCTGGAGCTGATGCGCAACATTCGCGCCAGCGGCCGCGACGTAGTGCTGGGGCCGGCACAGTATGTTCTGCAGCAGATCATGATCATGAATCCGCTGACCTTTCCGGTATGGCTGACGGGAATCGTTTATCTGTTCTTCAGCCGAAAGGCCACTCCTTACCGGCTACTGGGCTGGACGTTTGCCGCTGTGTTCGCCGCCTTCTTTGTCTTGCACGGAAAGGATTACTACACCTCCCCGGTCTATCCCATGGTGCTGGCTGCAGGAGCCGTGGCGCTGGAAAGCGTGACCCGCAACCGGCCCGGCATCTGGGGGCGGGTAATCTTTCTCATGTTGTTGTTGGCCGCAACCGCCGCCATCATTCCCCTGAACCTGCCGTTGCTCTCGCCGAATCGCCTGGTTCGCTACGTGGAGGCATTTCCGCTTAAGCCGCGGGCCAGCGAGAAAGCGCATGCGAGGGCCGAGTTGCCGCATTACTTTGCCTGGCAGTTCGGCTGGCCGGAAATGGTGCGGGAGGTGGCGCGCGTTTACCACAGTCTGCCGCCCGACGAGCAAGCCAAGACGGCGATCATCGGCAACAACTTTGCCGAATCGGGCGCCATTGACCTGCTGGGCCCCAAGTATGGCCTGCCAAAATCTATTGGCGGTCATCAGAGCTACTGGTTGTGGGGACCGCGAAATTACACGGGCGAGATCATGATTGTGCTGGGGGACCAGCCGGAGGCTCTGAAACAGTGGTGCAATAAAGTGGACGTCGCTGCGCAACCGCCGAACATTCCATACCTGGCCGCCTTCGAGCGCCACCCCGTGTTGCTCTGCCGCGGCATGAAGCAGAACCTGCAGCAGGCCTGGCCGCAGCTGAAAGATTGGGACTGAAAACAGCTGTCTAGCTCTCTGGCTCTCCAGCTGACGGGTCTACTATAGCTATGACTTCGTGGGCCCAGGCGCGCTCGTCCGCGTCCGTTGCGAACCAGGCGAAGTCGGCCAGCCAGCCAGTTAGCTAGCCAGCCAGTCAGCTACCGAGCTAATCCGCTCCCAGGCGCGCTTCCTCGCCGCGTTCGGCGTGGGCCTGCTCGTAGCCCACGGCGGCGTAGTACATAGCGCGGTCGAAGAACTGGTCGAGCAGGGTCATGAGCTCCAGTTCGCCAAACAGCTCCACCGGGCGGTCAATCAGCGCCTCGCGCTGCAGGAAAGCCCAGAGATGCTCCTTGGTCATGGCCAGCGCCCACATGAGCTGACTGAAGGACAGGCCTTCGGCAGCCCGGCGCATGCCAGTCCCGGTGAAGCGCAGCTCGACATCGCTTTCCGTCTTGGTCAGCAGCCAATCGCTGATGTGGTGGTAAATTTCACGCACCGAGCGTTCCAGTTCCTCGCGCGGAACCGCGTCATGGTATTCCGCCGTGCGCAGAGAGGTGCAGATCTTCTGTACCAGGCCGATGGCAAGCTGGTCCGCATGAGCTTCAATCAGCCTGGCCAATTTGAGTGCAATCATATCTACCTTAAGTCAGATGTCGGGAAGAAAAGAAAGGGTTCCGGGGAACTTATACCCATGGCCCATGGACAGTATCGGGTAACGATATTAATGCGTTATCACCGAGAATGGCGGTTCGAACACATATCGTTACACGATACATGTTGCAGGTCAAGACAAATGTGGGAGTAATTGTAAACTCTAGGAGTTGGCCCCGCAGCAGCGCTTGTACTTCTTACCGGAACCGCAGGGGCAGGGATCGTTGCGGCCGATCTTGGCGGCCCCGCGCACCACCTGCTGCACCGGCTGGTATTCGCCCGTTCCCGCCATGCGCGCCTGCTCCAGCTCGCGCTTTTTCTTGCGCTGGAACTCCTCTTCCAGTTCGTCCACCGAAGTGGCGGTTCGCCGCGGACGCCGGCCATCGCCGCCCACCAGAACCGGCTGCTCGCTCTCGGGACCCGGCCCTGGCTCCACCGCTGTGCGCTGCCGTTCGCCAGCTTCGGCCGCTTCGCCTACCACCTGCATCAGGTACAAGTAGCGCACCGTATCTTCCTGGAAGCGGTTCATCATGGCTTCGAACATGTCGAAGGACTCGCGTTTGTACTCCACCAGCGGGTCGTGCTGCCCGTAGCCGCGCAGCCCGATGCCTTCCTTCAGGTGGTCCATGCTGAGCAGGTGGTCTTTCCACTGCGAGTCGAGCACGCTCAGCATGATCATGCGCTCGTGGTAGCGCATGGCCTCGGCGCCGATCAGCTGTTCCTTGGCGTTGTAGCGCTCCTGCAATTTGTCGAAAATGGAATCGCCCAGCTCCTGGCGGCTCATCTGTGCCGGCTTGACGCCCTCTTTCTCAATATCCACGCCGAAGCGGGTGAAAATTTCGTTCTTCAGCGCCTTGATGTCCCAGTCTTCGGGATGGGTCTCCTTGGCCGCATACTTGTCCATCAGCTCGCTGAGAATGCCGGCAACGTAATCTTCCAGAATCAGTTCCTTCTGGTCGAGCCCTTCCAGCAACTGGTGGCGAAGCCCGTAAACCGCCTCGCGCTGCTTGTTCATCACGTCGTCGTATTCCAGCAGGTGCTTGCGGGCCTCGAAGTTCTGCGCTTCCACCGCCTTCTGCGCCGCCTCGATGCGCCGGCTGATGAGGCGCGACTCGATGGGCACGCCCTCTTCCATGCCCAGCTTCTGCAGCAGCTTCGACACCCACTCTTTGGCGAAGATGCGCATCAGGTCGTCTTCCAGCGACAGATAGAAGCGGGAAGAGCCGGGGTCGCCCTGGCGGCCGGCGCGACCGCGCAGCTGGTTATCAATGCGCCGGGCTTCGTGCCGTTCCGTACCCAGAATGTGCAGCCCGCCCGCCGCGATCACCTGCTCGTGCTCGGCGTCGGTTTCCGCCTTGTAGCGGTTAAAGATCTCGTTCCACTGCGCGGTGGGGACCTCAAACTCCTTGCCTTCGTAATACCAGCGGGTGAACTCGGGATTTTCCGCCGTCGCTTCGATCACGCCTTCCGCAGTCTTTACCGGCCGGGCAATTCCCTTCTTCATGCACTCTCTCTTGGCCATGAATTCAGGGTTGCCGCCCAGCAGGATGTCGGTGCCGCGGCCGGCCATGTTGGTGGCGATGGTCACCATGTCCTTGCGCCCGGCCTGGGCCACGATTTCCGCTTCTTTTTCGTGGTACTTGGCGTTGAGCACCACGTGCTTGATGTTCTTTTTCTTCAGCAGCTCAGAGAGCCGCTCCGACTTTTCGATGGAGGTGGTGCCCACCAGAATGGGCTGGCCGTTGGC
>DASVBI010000387.1:0-5701 GCA_036375915.1 Terriglobales bacterium
GATCTGGTTGCCGTCGGTCACATTGGCGGCCACCAGCTCGTCGTCTTTGTCAATGCCGATGGCGATGATGCCGCGCGACATCACGTTGCTGAAGTCCTTGAGCGGCGTCTTCTTGACCGTGCCGTTGCGGGTGGCGAAGAAGACGTACTTGCCTTCTTCCTCCAGGTCGCGGCACTCCAGCATGGCGCGAACGCTCTCGCCCGGCTGCAGGGCCACCAGGTTGCCGATGTGCTTGCCCTTTCCTGCGGCGCCCACGTCCGGCACCTCGTACACCTTGAGCCAGTACACCCGGCCGGTGTTGGTGAAAATCAGGATGTAGGCGTGGGTGGAGGCGATGAACAGGTGCTCCACAAAATCCTCGTCGCGGGTGCGCATGCCCATGCGCCCGGTGCCGCCCCGGCGTTGCTGGCGGTAGGTGGAGATGGGGGTGCGCTTGAAGTAGCCGGAATGGCTGACGGTGACCGCCACCTGCTCGTCGGCGATCAGGTCTTCCAGCTGGATTTCCGCGGTTTCGTCCTGAATTTCAGTGCGGCGCGCGTCGCCGTAATTCTTCTTGATCTCCTCCAACTCCTTCACGATGACGCCGCGCAGCTTCTTCTCCGAGCCCAGGATGGACTGGTACTCGGCGATCTGCTCGCGGACTACCTTCAACTCGTTGGTAATTTCGTCAATGGAGAGCCGGGTCAGGCGGTGCAACTGCAGTTCGAGGATGGCGTCGGCCTGCTTGGCGGTAAAAGGCTTTTCGGGATCAATCGCCGGGCGGCGGCCGGTGGTGTTGATATCAATTTTCTTGCCGCCGAAGTAGGCGACTAAATTGTCGCGGGCCTCCATGCGGTTGGCGCTGCCACGAATAATGGCAATCGCATTGTCCAGGTGGTCGAGCGCGGTCTTATAGCCTTCCAGGATGTGCTCGCGGTCCTGGGCGCGGGCCAGCAGGTAGGCGGTGCGGCGGCGCACCACGTCCTCGCGGTGGTCAATGAAGTACTTTATTGCCTGAATCAGCCCCATCTCGCGGGGCTGGCCGTTAACCACGGCCAGGAAGATCATGCTGAAGCTTTCCTGCATCTGGGTGTGCTTGAAAAGCTGGTTGAGCACGATCTGGGGCTCGGCGCCGCGCTTCAGTTCCACCACAATGCGCATGCCTTCGCGGTCAGACTCGTCGCGGATATCGCCCACGTCGTCAATCACTTTGTTGTTGACCAGGTCGGCGATACGCTCGATCAGGCGCGCCTTGTTGACCTGGTAGGGGATCTCGGTGACGATGATGGCCTGGCGCTCTTTGGTGATGTTCTCGATGGCAGCGCGGGCGCGCATCATGAAGCGGCCGCGGCCGGTCTTATAGGCCTCGTGAATCCCACTGCGGCCGTGAATGATGCCGGCGGTGGGGAAGTCCGGCCCTTTCACGAATTTCAGAATCTCCGGCAGCGGCGTGGCCGGATTGTTCACCAGGGTGATGGTGGCGTCCACGATCTCGGTCAAGTTGTGGGGCGGGATGTTGGTGGCCATGCCTACGGCAATCCCGTTGGCGCCGTTCACCAGCAGGTTGGGAACGCGAGCGGGCAGCAGCACCGGCTCCACGGTGGACTCGTCAAAGTTGGGAACGAAGTCCACGGTGTCTTTCTCAATATCGGCCAGCAACTCCTCGGCAATGGCGGTCATGCGGCATTCGGTGTAGCGATAGGCCGCGGGCGGGTCGCCGTCTACCGAGCCGAAGTTCCCCTGTCCATCCACCAGCGGGTAGCGCAGCGAAAACGGCTGCGCCATGCGCACCAGCGCGTCATAAAGCGCGGCGTCACCGTGGGGATGGTATTTGCCCAGACATTCGCCGACCACCTTGGCGCACTTCACGTGCTTGCGGTTGTGCAGCAAGCCCATGTCGTGCATGGCGTAGAGAATGCGGCGATGTACCGGCTTGAGCCCGTCTTTCACATCGGGGAGAGCGCGGCCAATGATCACCGACATGGAGTAGTCGAGATACGACCGCCGCATCTCGTCTTCAATGTTGATGGGCTGAATGTTCTGCGGCTGCCCGCCGCCGGCACCACCGTCACCGGGGGGCGGGGTCAGGGGAAGTTGCGGGTTTTGATCGTCTGCCATAGGAATCCTTCGCTTCGCTCAGGATGACGGCTGCGGGCTCACGCCCGCATAACGCCGTCACCTAGCTCTCTAGCTGACTGGCTGCCTCAGCATTCAGCATTCAGCCCTGAACTTTGCGAGCTGGCGCCGACAGGACATTGCGAATCGCGGCTGCTGCGGGATGCCGAGAAAATGGGCTAAATGCTTGCATTTACAGGATGTTAGTCGCCCGAGAGCTTACATAAATTATAGCATGAGAGCGGCGCGAAACGGGGCGTTGGAAAGGCCGGAAGTAGTGGCAAATGAGGAACTTGTCGAATTGACGATTGCAGATTGTAGATTGACGATTGACAAAGCTTCACTGTGGCGACACGCAGTCCGCAGCAGCCTTACGCCGGCGTCATGCTGAGCGCGCTTTAGCGCCGAAACATCTCGCGCGCGGTGCCGCAATTTGCATTGGGACACGCGAGACCCATTCGCGGCCAAGGCCGCTCAGGGTGACGCTCTCAGCGGGCGTTGCCCTCGGCACTACTTTCTAAGCACTCCCGATGAGGCGGGAAAAGGCTTTTCAATCGTAGATCTTTCGATCGTCAATCAGACGGTCAGGTCCACTGTCGGCAGGAAGCGGGGCGGCTTACGCGCCCCGGTGGCCTGCTCGAAGGCATAGGCAATGCGGATGAGCGTGGGCTCGCTCCAGGCCCGGCCGAAGAATGAAATGCCCACGGGCAAGCCGAAGATGAAGCCGGCCGGCACGGTGATGTCGGGATACCCGGCCACGGCTGCGGCGCTGGAACTGCCGCCGCCGAAGGAGTCGCCATCCACCAGGTCGGTGAGCCAGGCGGGGCCGCCGGTGGGGGCCACCAGGGCGTCGAGCTTGTGCTGGTCCATGATGGCGTCAATCCCCTCTTTGCGGGTAAACCTCAGGGCCTCCTCCACGGCATCCAGGTATTCCTTGCTGGTCAGGGGGCCTTTGGCCTGCGCCTGAACGAATAACTCCTGGCCGAAGTAGGGCATTTCTTCTTTGGCGTGCGCCTCGTTGAACTTGATGACGTCTTCCAGCGTGCGCACGGGAGCCTGCGGACCGAGTCCGGCGAGATAGGCGTTCAAATCGGCCTTGAATTCGTAAAGCATGATTTCGTTTTCCTGCTTGTGCCACTTACCCCAGGTCGGGATGTCGGCCGGATCTACCAGGGTGGCGCCCTGGCGCTTCATCTCGGCGAGAGCCTCCTCCATGATGCGGTCCACAGCGGGATCGAAGCCAAACGCTTTGCGCACCACTCCCAAGCGGGCGCCGCGCAATCCCTTGGGATCGAGGAAGCGGGTGTAGTCGGAGAGCGCCTTGCCGCCACTGGCGGCGGTGGCAGAATCGTTTGGGTCTATACCGGTCAGCACTCCCAGAAGAGCGGCTGCATCGGCCAGGGTGCGCGCCATGGGCCCTGCGGTGTCCTGGGTGTGGGAGATGGGAACGATGCCGGAGCGGCTGACCAGACCTACGGTCGGCTTGATGCCTGCGACTCCATTAGCGTTAGCAGGGCAGACAATTGAGCCGTCGGTTTCCGTGCCTATAGCCAACGCACACAGGTTGGCGGAAACGGCGGCGCCGGAACCCGAGCTGGAGCCGCAAGGATTGCGGTTCAGCGCGTAGGGATTGTTGGTCTGGCGGCCGCGCCCGCTCCATCCGCTGGTGGAATGGGTAGAACGAAAGTTGGCCCACTCGCTCAGGTTGGTTTTGCCCAGGATGACGGCACCGGCCTGGCGCAGCCTTTGTGCCACGAAGGCATCGCGCGGAGGTATGGAACCCAGCAGGGCCAGCGAGCCGGCGGTGGTCATCATGCGGTCATGGGTGCCGATGTTGTCTTTGATCAGCACGGGGATACCATGCAATGGCCCGCGTGGACCTTTGGCCGTGCGCTCCTGGTCGAGCTGCTGGGCGATGGCCAGGGCCTCCGGATTGACCTCAATGACCGAGTTGATGGTGCGCTTGTCTATGGCAGCGATGCGGGCCAGATATTTTTCCGTCAGAGAACGCGCCGTAAACTTGCCTGAACTCATGCCGCGCTGCAGGTCGCGGACAGCAAGCTCATCCAGTTCGAAGCTGGGGATCTGAGGGCCGGGACTCTGCTGAGCCCGGGCTTGGGCCAGCGCCGGGGTCAAGGCCACGGCCACTCCACCCATCACCGTAGATTGCAAAAACTGCCTGCGACTGGAAGGGGAGGAACTGCCGTTCCGAGGTTTCAAGTGGTCTCCTGGGCGGTTGGAGTCAGACGGCGCAGAAACGTTACAGGGTATCAGACATGCTGGGTTTAGGCGCAGTGCTCAGGCGAGCTGCGCTCGCCCGGACAGCCAAGGGCGGCTGTCCCTGCGCGGACGTGGCAGTGACTGTCGCAGGGCTCAATCCAGGCCGTAGCGCTTGCGCTTTTCCAGCAGGGTCTTGCGGCTGATGCCGAGGATTTCGGCGGCTTTGCCCTTTTTACCGCGGGTGGCATCGAGCACTTCAGCGATATAGGCGCGCTCCATTTCTTCCAGAGTCATTTTCGGAGTGTTAGCGCGCAGTTGTGGGAAATCGGCGGGGTGGATTTCCGGGCCCTGCGTCTGTACTACGGCGCGCTCCAGGAGGTTGCGCAGTTCGCGCACGTTGCCCGGGTAGTCATAGGCTTCCAGCAACGCCAGCGCGGCGGGCGAAACCTGGGGCGCGGCGCGGCGGTGCAATTCGGCGAGGCGGGGAAGAAAATGCGCGATCAGGGGGCGAATATCGCCACGGCGCTGGCGCAGGGGCGGCACCGCCAGGGGAATAACATTGAGCCGGTAAAACAAATCCTGGCGAAACGCGCCTTCGGCGACCGCCTGCTCCAGGTCTGAATTGGTGAGCGCGATGATGCGGGCTGCCAGGGCAAGAGGACGGTTGCCGCCCAAGCGCTGGAATCGTCTTTCTTCCAGAACGCGCAGCAGCTTGGCCTGCATGGCGGGGGTGAGAGCGGCGATTTCATCCAGCACCAGGGTGCCCTCTCCCGCCAGCTCAAGCCGCCCGCGCTTGGTCTGAGTGGCGCCGGTGAAGGCGCCGCGCTCGTAGCCGAAGAGCTCGCTTTCCATCAGCTCGCGGGGCAGGCTGGCACAGTCAATCTTGACCAGAGGCTCATCGCGCCCGGCGCCCAGGTAGTGGATGAGCGAAGCCAGCAGCTCCTTGCCCACGCCGCTCTCGCCGCGAACGAGCACGGTGGAGGCGCTGGCAGCCACGCGCTGAGCCTTTTCGAGCAAGTCGAGGGAAAGGGGGTCGGCGGCAATCCAGGAGGAAAGAATCTGCTGGGCAGAAGTAGCCGGGGCGGGGGCGGCGGCCACACTCACCTCGGAGGCGACGGTCGGGTTGCGCTGCTGGTCAGACTGCGCCATGCCCTCTTACGCCTTCCGGCGGCGCGGACGGGGCGTTTCCGCCGCCGCTTCGGTCCGCGTCCGGCTGCGACGGGCGGTCAATTGCGAGGGTTCCAGGCGCCGGGCGGCCTTCCATAACCGCTCCAGATCGTAATATTTGCGCGCCTTCTGAGAGAAGACGTGCACCACGAAGTCCACGTAATCGAGTAGCACCCACTCCGCCTGCTTGTAGCCTTCGACGTGTGCCGGGTGCAGGCCG
>DASVBI010000466.1:0-4318 GCA_036375915.1 Terriglobales bacterium
AACGAACCCCTCGTTCAGCGCGCGCACAATTTGTTCTTTGCCGCCGAAATCCTGGTAATAGCCTTCGCGCTCGCCGGCCAGGTATGCGTGCAGTGCGTGGTGGAAGTCATCGCTCCACACCCCGTCCATCGCAAATCCGCCCTGGGCTCGTGGCAGCACGTCGCGCCGGTCGTTCTCATCGGTTTCGGCGATCACACACACGCGCCGGCCCAGGTCCCTGGCCAGACGCTGCACGTTTTCCTGGATTTCGGCCAGGATGTGCACGTGCGAATCGTCCTTGATCGTTTGCGTGGCATCCAGGCGCAGCCCGTCGAGGTGGTACTCGCGAATCCAGTAGAGGGCGTTCTCCACCACGTAGCGGCGCACTCCCTCGCAGCCCCGGTCGTCGTAGTTGATGGCGTCGCCCCAGGGCGTGGTGTGGTGGTGGGTGAAATAGGGCCCAAAAAGGCGCAGGTAGTTGCCTTCATTGCCCAGGTGGTTGTAAACCACATCGAGCATGACGGCCAATCCAGCGCCGTGGGCGGCATCTACCAGGCGCTTCAGTCCCTCCGGGCCGCCATAACTGGCCTGAACCGCATACATGGAGACCCCGTCATAGCCCCAATTGCGCCGCCCGGGAAAAGCAGCCACCGGCATGAGTTCGATGACAGAAACGCCAAGCGCTTTCAGATAATCCAGTCGTCCGATCACACCGTCGAAGGTGCCTTCCGGGCTGAAGGCGCCCACGTGGAGTTCGTAAATGATGTAGTCGCGCAGGTCCAGTCCGCGCCAGGCCTGATCGCTCCATGCAAAAGCATTGGGATCAACGATAGCGGTAGGCCCGTGCACGCCCTCCGGAAGCAGGCGGGAAACGGGGTCAGGCAGCGGCTTGTGGTCGTCAACCAGGCAGAAGTAACGGTCGCCGGCTTGGGCGGGGGCACGCAAACAGAAGGTGCCGTCGGCTGAGCGCTGCATAGGCAGGTCGCGACCGCCCACAATTCGCAGCGTGACCTGCTCGGCATTCGGCGCCCACACCCGAAAATCCGCCGTGCCGCCTTCCAGCGTCGCTCCGTCCATGAGACTCAGGGTAGCCGATTTCAACGGAGTTTGGATGCGGGCGGCGGCTACTATGCAACTTCTGCAGAAATCTATTCGCCGCACATGAACGCGGATCACCGCGGATTGAACCAGCAGGTGGCACGTGGCATTAGCATTTAGCCATAGAAGACTCTCTTGGTGAGCTTGGCAGGCCGCGGCTGACCAAATGCCAAGTTGCCAAATGCCAAATGCTTCATCCGCGTTTATCAGCGGCGCTGAATTGCTTTTCTTTGCGCCTCGGCGGTGAAATTACAATGCTGGCATGTCCCTGATCCTGGCATCCTCTTCGCCGCGGCGTCAGCAGTTGCTGCGCGCGGCGGGAATTGAGTTCACCGTGGAAGCCGCGGATTTACCAGAGGTGCCACAACCCGGCGAGCCTCCGCAGCAATTTGCCGAGCGCATGGCGCGGGAGAAAGCGCTGGCGGTCGCACAACGCCATCGAAAGCCGGGCGAGTGGGTGCTGGCTGCGGATACGGTGGTCTTCGTCAACGGCGAAATCCTGGGCAAGCCGGCCGACGCCCCCGATCCCGCCGCCGATGCGGCGCGCATGTTGCGCCTGCTGTCGGGCAGAGAACATCGGGTTATAACTGGCGTTTGCCTTCTGGATAGCGGTCAGTGGTCAGTGGCCAGTGGCCAGAAAAGCTTTGCCGTCGAACGTCAGCCGCCGACCGTCGGCTTTGTGGCTTCTGAGACCACCCGGGTCTGGATGGACGCGCTCAGTGACCAGGACATTCGCGATTACATCGCTACCGGCGAACCCATGGATAAGGCCGGCGCTTACGCTATCCAGGGGCGCGCCTCGCGCTGGATTCCCCGCATCGAAGGCTGCTATTTCAACGTGGTGGGCTTGCCGGTACCGCTGGTGTACCGCATGCTGCGGGAGCGGGGCGTTGTGTAGCAGAATCAAACGGACTCAACTGCAAATCAGAATTGACACCGAGGAAGGACCTGGCTACAGGCGGGCAATAGAACGGAACCGGACGAGGTTCTACTTCTTTTCCTGCGTGCCCTGTTCTCCGTCTTTTACGGCCGACTTGAAATTGCGGATACCCTCGCCCAGGCCTTTGCCCAGGTCGGCCAGCTTGCTGGGGCCAAAGATGAGCAGAGCGATGGCCAGGATCAGAAGGATTTCAGGCAAACCTAATTTGCCTATCATGTGTGCCTCCGCCGGAAGGGGCAGGCCGGCGCGCTTTCCAGCGCAGTGAATTTGCAGGAATTCCCCTCTTGAGATTCTAGGTCACTCAGGGGGCAGAGTCAAAAGTAGTTACACAGCTGACTGGCTGGCTAAAGCGCCTCGGCTCGCCAGCTAGAAAGCCACTCAGCTAGTCAGCTTTGCTCAGGCCGCTTCTATCAGCAGGGCGATCAACGCCGCCCGTCGCGGCATCTCCGCGATAATCACCGATTCGTTGAAGGCGTGGGCGCCTTCGCCCACTCCCCCCAGGCCATCAAGTGTGGGCACACCCAGGGCGGCGGTGAAATTGCCGTCGGAGGCGCCGCCGGTACTGGCTTCATCCAGTTTCCAGTCCAGGCGGGCGGCCACCTCCCGCGCCTTGCGGTAAAGCGCAGCCACTCCGTTGGTGCGCTCCATGGGCAGGCGGTTGATGGCCCCGGTGAGGTGCATCCGGCACTTCCGGTTGCCAGGCCGCAGCCCGTGCAGCTTCTTATGCATGTAGGCGGCGTCGCGCACGCGGGCGATGCGCACATCTATGAGGGCCGATGCTTCCGCTGCCACCACGTTGCTGCGCGTGCCGCCCTCGATAACGCCGGCATTGACCGAGATGCCGCGTTTCAAATCCGTAAATCCTGACACTTTTACGATCTGTTGGGCCAGTTCGACTACGGCGCTGGCGCCCTCCCCGGGCGAAATGCCGGCATGAGCCGGCACTCCCGTCACCTTCAGGCAGTATTCGCCCACGCCTTTGCGCGCCGTCTTGACCGCGCCTTTCAGGCCGGCGGAGGGTTCCATGATGAGAACAGCAGCGGATTGCCGCGCCAGGCGCTCGATAATCGGGCGCGAAGTGTTGCTGCCGATCTCTTCATCGGTGTTGAGCAGCACGGTGACCGGGCGGGGAAGCCTGCCCCGCAGTTCGCCCAGCGCCCCCAGCGCGTGCAGCATCAGGGTGATCCCGGACTTCATGTCGTAACTTCCCGGTCCCCAGGCGCGCCCTTGCGCCAGCCGCCACGGCATCCTGGACAGAGTGCCCAGCGCCCAGACGGTGTCGAAATGGCCCAGTAGCATGACCGGGGGCTGGGAACTTGCTCCCGGAAAATCCACCTGCAGATGGTTGCCGCGCTCGCTCTGGCGATGAAACCTGGGCCGGCCGCCGGCGGCGGCGAATTGCTCGGCCAGGAACTGTCCCAGGTGGTCCACCGCCACTTTATTGTCGCTGGGCGATTCCAGTTCCACCATCTGCCGCAGCGTTTCCACCATGGCGTCGCGGCGGTGCTGCAGGCAATTCAGCAGCGCGCCGGCGTCAGCTTTAGCCTGTCTGTTTGCCATCTATCTCCTAGGCGATTGACGATTTCAACATTGACCATTGTCGATTGAAAAGCAACCCCAAAGCTTCTTCGCCGCGGATTGACGCAGATACCGCGGCTCAATTCGTCAATCGAAAATCGTCAATCGTCAATCTAGCCTTGTCTCTGCAGTATAATCGTCGCTTTCAGCGAGAATAGAGCATGACGCAAACGGCACCCCCAACTGCCGAGGTGAAAGCGCCGGAGCGCGCCACGCTGGACATTGCCGCCATCCAGCGCATTCTGCCGCACCGCTACCCGTTCTTGCTGATTGACCGGGTGGTGGACCTGACCCGCAAACAGCGCATTGTGGCCATCAAGAACGTCAGCGCCAATGAGCCCTTTTTTGCCGGCCACTTTCCCGGCTTCCCCATTATGCCGGGAGTGCTGATCGTGGAAGCCATGGCGCAGGCCGGGGGAGCGCTGCTGCTCACTGAGATCGCCGACCGCGAGCACAAGCTGATGGTGTTTACCGGCATCGAGCGGGCACGTTTTCGCCGCCCGGTGCTGCCCGGAGACCAGTTGCGCATCGAGGTGGAAGTGCTGGCCTGGCGCCAGACCGCGGTGCGCATGCAGGGCAAAGCTTATGTAGGAGAGAAGCTGGCTGCCGAGGCCGTGGTCACCTGTCAACTGGTGGACCGGTCGCGGGCTCAGGGCAAGTCGCAAGCGGAAACGCCAGCGGAGAACAGCGGGGAGTAGACGTGCCGCCAACCAAAACTACTGA
>DASVBI010000232.1:0-5050 GCA_036375915.1 Terriglobales bacterium
TCCCGGCGTGTACACCGGCTACGGTGTCAAAACCATGCCCGGAGTGCGCGAGGCCATCGAGCAGAAGCGCTGGCCGGAAGCCGACGCGGAGATCATTCGTGTGTCCAAGGTGCTGGAGAACGAGAGCGCCCTGATTGACTCGGCAACCGGGGAGCTGACGGGAACCAGGTAGGCAGGGATGGGTTTTGTGGCCGGTGTTGGTGCGGCCGACCGGCCGCGGATCACCGCCCTCAGGTGAACTTGCCGGAGCTGGAGCTGCCGCACCGGCCCGCGGCAAAGCTGGAGAATTGGCGCTCCACCTTGGCGGAACGGCAGTGCGGGCATTTCAGGCCCTCATCGGCATCCTGCAGGCGGCGCAGCAATTCGAAAGTCTGGCCGCACTTGCGGCAGCGGTATTCGTACAAAGGCATATGAAATAAATGCGTTTGCAGAAAGTTTATTACAACAAATTACATTTCCACCACAACGGCTGACGGGGGTGAGCAGGGGCTCACCCGACTTTCCGGCTCCGTCTCGCCACAAAGCGCCGGGGCACAATCAATCAGCAATTGACAAATTCAAGAACGCAGGTATGGTATAAACCCCATCACTATGGGCTCGGGGCCTGTGTTCCGAGAATATCTACCAGGAGACGGCCTGTGCTTACCAGACGAGTTTCTGTGTTATTGCTGGGAGTGTGCTTAAGCTGTGCGGCGATGCCTTTGCTGGCGCAGCAGAATCAGCAGCCGCTCACCAACAACGACGTGGTTAAGATGGTGAAGAGCGGGCTGCCTGCTTCCATCATCGTGAATGCCATCCAGGCTAACCAAACCAACTTTGACGTCTCCGCCAACGGGTTAATCGCACTGCAGAAGGCAGCCGTGCCGCAGGCGGTGATGGACGCCATGATTTCCGCTGCGAAAAACCGGAGCGGGGCAGCGGCCCCCGGCAGTAACACGGTGGCCGCAACCACCGCTGCCAATCCGCCGTTGCCTGGCGGCGCGCATTTCTCGGTCACCGTGACCAATGGCGGAAAAGGCGAGCTGGCCAGGGAAAAAACGCAGCTGGCTCAGACCAAGACCAAGGCCTCGTCCCTGGGTGGGTTGGCCGCCGATTCGGCGGTGAACCAGGGCTTTCAACAGGGCATGAACGTGGCCGCCTGGAAGGCTTGGGAGCATGGCGGGGGCTACGGCAGCTACGCCGGAGTTAACGCCGCCGGCAGCGTCATGTCGGGCATCATGGGCCACCGCAAGCCGACCGTGACCTACGTCTGGGCGGTGCCCGGGCCCACTTCGAACACGACATTGGGCCCAACTCCCACCTTCGATGTGGTCTTCTCCGGCATTGCGGGAGTAAACGAGGAAGAGTACGAGCCGCAGATCGTGAAGCTGACTCCTACCACCAACAACTGGCGGCTGGTGGGAGCTTCCCAGGGCAAGGCGGACGCCATGCAGGACTCCTCGGCCAACTGGGAGGCTTACTCCTCCTACGTAGAGGAAAAGGTGCCGGTGAGCGCCAACAAGCTGGGCTCCGGGCACGTGCAGATATCGCCGGCATCGCCATTGTCTGCCGGCCAATACGGCGTGGTGTTGCGGCCGCGCAGCAAGAGCAAGCGCTTTGCCGGGACCGACGTGGCCAACGACCAGGGAGAGGGACTGATGCTGGACTCCATCTTTTCCTTTGCCGTGAAATAGAAATGCAGCTCCGGCCACTTCTTCGGCCCCAAGGCCACAGGCGAGACCGGCCGGCGGGCTGGCGCCGCAGTGCGAAAGCTTAGCCCGTGTTGTGCAGGCCAGCGGCTATGCCATTGATAGTGGCGCCCATGGGATACTCCAATTCCGCGCGGCTTTCGCCCTGCTGCTTGCGCCGCAAGAGTTCGACCTGAATCAGGCTCATCGGGTCCACGTAGGGAT
This sequence comes from Terriglobales bacterium, assembly GCA_036375915.1. Classification (GTDB taxonomy): domain Bacteria; phylum Acidobacteriota; class Terriglobia; order Terriglobales; family Acidobacteriaceae; genus JAICWP01. The sequence goes on from DASVBI010000232.1 coordinate 1,893, forward strand.
TGCGCACGCGAATGGAACGCGCCAGCACGCGATTGCGCTCCAGCAGTTCCCGTTGTCCGGTAACCCGCAGAAGCATGCGCCGGGCGCGCAAGAATTCCTTCTCCAGCAGGGTGAATACCCGCTTGCGCAGCGCCGCGCTCCGCACCAGCCCGGAATAGAGCCGGGCAATGTCCAGATCTGCTTTGGCCATGCCCAACTCGACGTTGCGCACCAGGTCGGAGAACAGAGGGAACTCCCGCATCATTTGCCGCAGGAGCTTCTGATGCCCGGGGCCGCCCTTGGCGAATTGTTGTAACGCGTGCCCCACCCCGAACCAGGCCGGTACAGCGTGCCGGCTCTGCATCCACCCGAACACCCAGGGAATGGCGCGCAGGTCCTCCAGCCGCCGGCCCCGCGCTCGGCGCGCCGGCCGGGAGCCGATGCGCGCCGTGTCCAACTCATTCACCGGAGTGGCTTGCTCGAAATATTCCAGCACCTCGGAATTTTCCGCGATGTCTCGCCGGTAGACCTGGTAGGCCTCCGCTGACATTTCCTCCATGGCCTGTTCCCATTCCGGGCGTTGGCCGGCCGGCTGGAGATTGGGCCGCAGCAGGGCCTCCAGGCTGGCAGCGAGCATAAGCTCCAAGTTCCACTCCGCCAGCACCGGGTCGGCATACTTCCAGTTGAGGACCTCTCCTTGTTCGGTGACGCGGATACGCCCGGAAAAGCATCCCCGGGGCTGCGCCAGGATGGCGGAATGGGTGGGGCCGCCGCCCCGGCCGACGGTTCCTCCGCGTCCGTGAAACAGGCGCAGTTTCACTCCACATTCCCCGGCAGCGGCGTGCAGTTCCCGGTGGGCCTTGTGCAGTTCCCAGGTGCTGGTGAGCATGCCCCCGTCCTTGTTGGAATCGGAGTAACCGAGCATGACTTCCTGCCAGCGCTGCCAGGAATCGAGCAGCGGCTGGTAATCGGCTTGGCGCCACAGGCGGCGCATAACATCCCCGGCCTCGCGCAGGGACTGAATGGATTCGAACAGTGGAACCGGCATGAGCCCGGGGTCATCGCCTGATCCCGCTAATTGCACTCCACACTCCCGGGCCAGGCGGATCACCGCCAGAACGTCGCCTTCGTTCTCAGCGCCGCTGATAATGTAGCGGCTGATCGCGGCTGGGGGGTAAGCGCGCTTCAGCTGCGCGATGGCGCGGAAGGTCTCCAGCAGTTCTAGGCTGTTCTCAGAAACCATGCCGGGCACAGGCGGCGAAACGTTGCCTCCTTTTATGGGCGTTAGGGTCGGCTGCAGCTCAGCCAGCGCCTGGGAGTGCACCCGCGCGTGCTGCCGGATATCGAGCGCATGCAGATGAAAGCCGAAAGTGCGGAGTTTGCGCAATAGCGGGTCGATATAGTCCTTCGCCAGCCGGGTTCCTTTATGCGCGCAGAGGCTGTCTCGCACCAGCAACAGGTCGTGTTCAAAGTCCGCGGCGGTGTAAGCGCCAGGTTCGCGGCTTTGCCGAAGGTTGTGGAGGACGTAAGAGAGAAAGCGGCGGTAGCTCTCGGTTAGGTTCTGCTGCCCCCAGGCGAAATGCACATTGCGCATGGTGTGCTCGTAATGTGCCAGGCGCGCCAGCATCTCTGGGGAAGCATCCGCCTGGCGGCGTGACGAACTCAGGCGGTCGCTCAAGGCTTCCGCCTCCGCGATGTAGTCCCGCAGGATGAGTTCGCGCGCCAGTTGCAGCGCATCTCGCGTGCATGGAGCGGTGACAAGCGGATTGCCGTCGCGGTCGCCGCCAATCCAGGAACCAAAGCGAATCAATTCAGGAAAGCCGGTTTCCTCCAGGGGGACTCTATACACATCGCGGAAGGCTTCGGCGACCTCCGCATAAATCCTGGGCAGAGCAGGGAAGAGCGAGAAGGGAAAATAGCGCAGCCCCATGCGGATCTCATCGTTGACGGTGGGCTTGGTTTGCCGCACTTCATCGGTCTGCCACAGGGCTGTGATCTCGTCGCGGATTGCGCTCTCGCATCTCTCCGCTTCCCCTGCGGTGAGCGGCAGACGATCGAGCTGTTCCAGTTGCTGGGCGATGCGGCGCCGCTTAAGCAAAACCGTGCCGCGCGCTACTTCCGTGGGGTGCGCGGTGGAGACGGGCGTCACTTCGATGTCGCGCAGCGCGGCCAGGGCCTGCTCGGCGGAGACTCCGTTTCTGCGCATGCGCATCAGGGTGCCGCGAAAGGACCCCGCCGCCGGAATATGGTCACTATGCGACTCACCGGCCCGCCGCCGGCGCTTACGGTGATTGGTCTCGGCCAGATTTGTGAGTTCGAAGTAAATGGCGAAGGCCTTGGTAACCTGGTAGGCCGTGGACAGATCCATTTTCCTAACCGTTTCCTGGGCTCGCGCCATCAGCCCACTGGAAGCGCGAGTGGTCGGCTGCAGCTGAACCCGCTGCCGATGTTCAATCATGAGTTTCCGCAGCGCTTCCACTCTGTCGAATAATTCCTGGCCCCCCTGTTCCACCAGCACTTGTCCCAGCAACACACCCAGGGAACGCACATCGCGGCGCAGGGGCTGGTCCTTTACCGCCTCATCGGAGCGCGCCGTAAGCTCCGCCAGACGGGAGGGCTGGTCGTCGGGTGCCCATAGTGGTTTGGGTTTGCTCATGACGAGTGAGGATGGTGAAAAACCAGAATAAATGAAAAGACGAATAGCTGAAGGAGGGCACTGGTAATCCTGGCTGGCCTGAGGACGGTGGCGTGACGCCGACCGAATCGGCTACACCCGAACCGGGGGAAAGAGGCGGTGCTACAAGGCGACAGTTTACAGGCGGCCTGCGACGATGGCGGCAATCTGCTTGCCCGCGTCCGCATTCTGGCCGGCCATGCGCAAATCAATATTCACCATGACGTCGCCCTTGCGCAACATCACGCCGGAGCCCATGGGCTCGATGTAGGCCTCGTCGCCCACGCCGGGTACGGAAGTGAAGGTATCCATGCCGCCGGTAATACTCTTCAAAGCGCCGTGGCTGAGTTTCAAGGCCAGGGTTCCACCCTCCCAGGTGACCTGAATCGTCATGCGGCGGGTGCCGTCAAAACTATAGACACAGGTGTCGCCCTCGCTCTCCACATTCGTAACCGGTGCGTGAAAAGCTGCGGCAACTTCCGCCTTGGTGGCCAACCGGCAAGCC
>DASVBI010000428.1:0-2815 GCA_036375915.1 Terriglobales bacterium
TGTGCCTTTTTGAAAATGGTGGCGCGAATCTCGTCTTCCGACTTGTTGCTGTAGGACTGCAGCACCGCTTCGTTCTGAATGGCGTCCTCGAGCTGGTAATTGGCGAATATGGGAGGCACAAGCTCCACCCCCGCATAAACAGCCACCGCAATCACACCCAACGCGACAAGCAATTTCAGTGTACGCACATGAACCCCGCTTCGGCCTGCGGGGAGGGCACTCTTACGAGTGAGCGGGCCGGAGAAGTTTCTCCAGATGACTGGCTATATCGCGGATATTAGCATCGCGCATCTGGCGTGTCGAGCGGGGAACCACCTCGACTATGCCTTCGGTAACCTTTTTGCCGACGTTTACACGAAAGGGTATGCCCACCAGGTCAGCGTCTTTGAATTTCACCCCTGGTCTTTCGTCACGGTCGTCCAGCAACACGTCGAATCCCGCCCCCGAAAGTTGTTCTGCTATCTGGACGGAGGTGGAGAGCAGCGTGGCATCCTTCACATTGGTAGGGGTCACCACCACCTCAAATGGCGCAATCGAAGCGGGCAGCCAGAAGCCGTCGTTATCATGATTCTGTTCTACGGCAGCGGTCAGGATGCGCTCGATGCCGATTCCGTAGCAACCCATGATGGGCGCTACTTCCTTTCCGTTCTGGTCCAGCACCCGCGCTCCCATGGATTGGGTATACTTGTCGCCCAGCTTGAAGATGTGTCCGATCTCCATCGCCTTGGCTATATTGAGCTTCGTTCCGCAATTGGGGCAGCCTTCGCCTTCGCCCACGCTGCGCAGGTCCGCCCACTCGGACACGGTAAAATCCCGTTCCGGCGTCACGTTGCGCAGGTGGTAGTCTTCTTGGTTGGCTCCGGCGATCAGGTTCTTTCTTCCCAGCAGCGCCTGGTCCACCAGCACGCGCGCCTTGATGCCCTTATAGGTCCGAGCTTCAGAGCCAATCGGCCCCAGGAAACCGGCGGGCGCGCCAAACACTGCCTGGATTTCCTCCGGGTGCATGGGACGGAACTGCGCTCCCGCCAGCGCCGTGGACAGTTTGGCCTCGTTGAGGGTGTGGTCGCCCCGCAGGAAAAGAATCAGGGGCACCTCGTGCGGCTTCTCCCCTCGGCTTTTGGTCACCGTAGCCATCATGGCCAAGGTTTTGATTTTGTTCTTGGGTGAAACGCCAAGGTATTTTGCCACCTCATCCACCGTCTTCAGCCCCGGCGTGTGCACCGGTTCCGGCTGGCCGGAGCCCGTGGCTTCGTAATCAGGCACCGGCTCCAGCCGCGATGTGGCCCTCTCCAGGTTGGCCGCATAGCGGCATTTCGGACAACTCACGATGAGATCCTCGCCGGCCTCGGTATAGACCACGAACTCGTTCGACTCAGATCCGCCCATGGCGCCCGAGTGCGCCTCTACCACTACGTATTGCAGGCCGCAGCGGTCGAAAATCCGGCAGTAGGTGTCGTAGTGCTTCTTGTAAGAAACGTCCAGGGCGGCTGCGTCCAGGTCGAAGGAATACGAGTCCTTCATGGTGAACTGCCGCACCCGCAGCAGCCCAGACTTGGGCCGAGCTTCGTCGCGGAACTTGGACTGAATCTGATACCAGATTTGGGGCAACTGCTTGTAGCTGCGCAGCTCCTTGCGGGCGATTTCGGTCATGACTTCCTCCTCGGTCATGCCCAGGCAGAGGTCCGCACCCTTGCGGTCCTTAAGACGGAACATGGTGTCGCCTATAGCGGCCCAGCGTCCGCTGGCTTCCCACAATTCACGCGGGTGCAATGCCGGCAGGTAGTATTCCTGCCCGATTTTGTCCATCTCCTGGCGCACGATGGCGGTGATCTTCAGCATCGAGCGGTAGCCCAGGAACAGGTAGGAGTAGATGCCGGCGGAGAGCTGGCGGACGTAGCCCGCCCGCAGCAGGTACTTGTGGCTGGCGACCTCGGCATCAGCCGGGGCCTCGCGCAGAGTGGGAAGGAACAGCTGTGACCAGCGGTGCATAAGTTGGCTTCCTTATTAATAAAGGGAAATAGACATTGTAATGGACGACCGAGGATTGCGAGATGTGCGGTGGGCATTTCGCTCCTCTGCATAACCCGAAGGGGACAGGTGGAGGTGCTAAACGCATGGAATCTTTGTCGTAACGTAACTTAGGTCATTGGCGCGTTATGTCAGCGGCGCCCTGACGAATTTTGTCATGTTGAAATTTTCCGCTCAAACCTGTGTTCTCCGTGATGCTGAAAATACTGGGCTTAGCGCACTCCCGGGAATGGCTGCTGAACTGCAAAGTAGGTGGCCGTGGGGTCGATAGCCCCGACGAGGGAGGAAAAGGATTTGAAAAAGCAAAAGGGTTTTTCACTGATCGAACTTTTGATTGTGGTGGCAATTATTCTCATCATTGCCGCCATCGCCATTCCCAACCTGTTGCGTGCCCGCATTGCCGCTAACGAGTCTTCGGCGGTAAGCTCCACACGCACCATCAATACGGCTGAAGTTTCTTACACCACGGCGTATCCGACCGTGGGCTATTCAGCAACGCTGGCAGCCCTTGGGCCGGGCGGCGCATCGTGCCCCGGTACGGGTCCAACTTCCACTACCGCCTGCCTGATTGATAACGTGCTGTCCGCCGGCAGGAAGAGCGGTTATACCTTTACCTACACTGCCGGTGCGGCTGCGGCTGGGATCATAACCACCTACGAGATAGACGCGGCTCCGACGACTTTCAACCAGACGGGCGTGCGCGGCTTCTGTTCCGTGGAAGATGCTGTGATTCGCTGGGTCGCCAATGGCAGCACCCTGGCCGCTGGCACTTGCGGTGCGAACAACG
>DASVBI010000443.1:0-4594 GCA_036375915.1 Terriglobales bacterium
CCAAATGGCCGGGTGGCCCTGGTCGTAGACGATTCCATGCTGATCCGGCATACCGTCTGCCGCTTCCTGGAAGAGCGTGGCTTCGCCGTCGAATCCGCCACTAACCCTGTGGAAGCGCTGGAGATACTCACTCGGGTAGACCCCCACGTCATCATCACCGACATGCAGATGCCGCGCATGTCGGGCAGCGAATTCATCACCGCACTGAAGGCTGACCCCCGCACCGCCACTATTCCTATCGTGATTCTGGCGGGCAGGCAGAGCGGCTTCCAGGAAAGCGAGAAGCGCGCTAACTACGCCATTTTCAAGGACATAGATATTGAAGCCCAGCTCCAGATCGCGCTCAGCGCGGCCCTCGGGGTGCCTGCAGCTGGCTAGCCAACTGGCTCACTAGCTGACTAGCGCGATGACCCCTGGTTGCGCCCGCCTGATGTGCGACGATGCAGTGAATTCTGAAGTGCGCTCGTAAGCTAGGCAGCTCTAACCTTGAAACCTGTGAAACTTTGAAACCTTACTCCAGCCTCATCCCCGCCTCGGCCGAGAAGTCCGGTGGGGCGAAATCCTTGACCAAGAACTTAGGATAAGCAGCGGCGGCGATCATGGCCGCGTTATCGGTGGAAAGCGGGCGGCTGGGGAAATAGACGGGCAAGCCTGCACGGGCGGATTCCTGCTCAAAGCTTTGACGTAATTCATTGTTAGCCGCCACGCCGCCGGTCACGAACACCGTCGCCACGTCATACTCGCGGGCCGCGGCCAGGGTTTTCTCTACCAGGTCGCGGACCATAGTGCGCTGGAAGGAAGCCACCAGGTCCAGCGTGTGCTGGTCGCAGGCGGCGCGGTAGTCGTCCACACCGGGTTTTGCTATGCCGGCCAGCTTGCGCCGCCGCGCCTCGATCGCGGGCTGCAGGCAGTTCTTCTCCACGTAGCGCAGCACGCTGGTCTTGATGCCGCTGTAAGAAAAATCGAAGCGCGGGCGGTCTTCCTCCGGCTTTCCCCGCTCGCGGCGGTCGCGATGCTTGATTTGCGGCATGGGAAACTTAACCGCCTGCGGGTCGCCGAATTTCGAAAGCCGGTCAATGACCGGCCCGCCGGGATAGCCCAGGCCCAGGAGCTTGGCGACTTTATCGAAGGCCTCTCCGGCGGCATCGTCACGAGTGTGCCCTATGTTCTGGTAGGTCCAGCCGCGCTCGCGCTGCTCCGCCAGGTACAGGTGGGTGTGTCCGCCGGAGACCACCAGCGCCAGCACCGGAAAGCGCAGCTCGCGATTGCCTTTCTGCTTTTCTTCCAGCAGTACGGCGTGGATGTGGCCCTCCAGGTGATTCACCGCGATCAGCGGCTTATCGAGCGCGAAGGCCAGCGCTTTGGCGTAGCTGATGCCCACCAGCAGCGCGCCCGGCAGCCCCGGTCCCTGGGTGACGGCCAGCGCGTCCACGGTCTCATAGCTCTGTTTGGCATCCTCCAGGGCTTTACGCACCACCGGCACGATGGCCCGCAGGTGCTCGCGCGAAGCCAGCTCCGGCACCACGCCGCCGTATTGCGCATGGGTGGCGATCTGGGAGAAGACTACGTTGGAGACGACCTGCTCCCCGGAGCGCACCACCGCCGCCGCGGTTTCATCGCAGGAGCTCTCGATGCCGAGGATGTAGGCGTCGGGCATATGACTATATTATTAGCACTCAGCAGTCAGCACTTAGCGTTCAGCCATTAGGGTTCCAGGGCTGAGTGCTGAACGCGATAGTTGAGTGCTGCTTCTCCGTGCCGGCCTCAAAATCCTGAATAAGCCGCAAAGGAACCGATATGAAGCTCGCGTTTGTGATGTGCATGGCGGTCGGCGCGACCATGAGCGCTGTGTCCTGCTCCGGCCACCGGGGTGGAACCATTACGCAAGCCGAGCTTGTCCGCAGAACCCAGGAAATCATGGACGCGGTGACCGTTGGCGATCGCCGGCCCTTTGAAAAGTATTTCGCGGCCGACAGCATGATCTTCGACGAAAAGGGCCGAAGCATGGACAAGAAGGCACTGGTCGCCGACCAGTCTCCGTTGCCGCCAGGGTATTCAGGAACCATCAAGGTGGCGAACCCACAGAGCCGGATTCTGGGAGACACCGCCATCCTGAGCTATGACCTGAACGAAACGGAAACTATTTTCGGCCAGAACATGTGGGCCCGGTATCACGAAACCGACACCTGGGTGCGGCGGGAAGGGCAGTGGCAGATCATCGCCGAACAGGTGCTCCGCTACTATGAGGATCCCGCGCCGGGGAAGCCGGAAATAACAAAATATCCAAACTACGTGGGGACCTACGAGCTTGCGCCAGGAAAGACGGTCACGGTGTCCGCCCAAGGCAAGGAGTTGTTTTCGCAGAGGACCGGAAGAGCTAAGGAACAGCTCATCCCGGAGGCGCCGGACATTTTCTTCTGCAAAGGCGTGGAGGGCCGGCGCCTGTTTCGGCGAGATGAGAGGGGCAAGGTGGACGCCCTGATTGACCGGCGCAACAACGAAGACGTGGTGTGGAGAAAGATAAAATAGACCTTGCTGCCGGCCCAGCTTTGCCGGCCGTCTAGTTTTGCTGGCCAGCTAGTCAGCCAGAAAGCCAGTCAGCTGTCATGTCCCGCGCCGCCGCCACCGATATCGTCCGCACCTTGCGCCAGGCCGGCCACCAGGCCTACCTGGTAGGCGGGTGTGTGCGCGACCTGGTGCTGGGGCGCGAACCCGCCGACTACGACGTCGCCACCGACGCCACTCCCGACCAGGTGATGCGCATTTTTCCCCGCAGCTACGCGGTGGGCGCCCAGTTCGGCGTGGTGCTGGTGCCGGCCGATCGCGTAGATTCAGCCCGAACTTCCGCCCAGCCCCCAAATACGGGTAGAGACGTTGCTGGCAACGTCTCCCCATCGCGGCCAGGTAAGCATTTCGAAGCGGAAGAAAGAGACGTAACAAGTTACGTCTCTACCGAGGGGCATCAGCAAAACAAGCCACAAAATACCAGTAGAGAGGTTGCTGGCGACGTCGCCGAATCGGAAAAGCCGCATGTGATTGAAGTCGCCACCTTCCGCAGCGACATTGGCTACAGCGATGGGCGCCATCCCGACCAGGTCCGCTACACCAGCAGCCCGCAGGAAGACGTGCAGCGCCGCGACTTCACCATCAACGGCCTGCTCTACGACCCCATTACCGATAAAGTTCTGGATTACGTCGGCGGCCTGGCCGATATCCGCCGCGGCGTGGTCCAGACCATTGGCGACCCCGAGCAGCGCTTCCAGGAAGATAAGCTGCGCATGCTGCGCGCTGTCCGCTTCGCCGCGCGCTTCGCCTACAGCATCGAGCCGGCGACCTTCGCGGCCATGCTGCGCCTGGCGCCGCTCATCCACCAGGTCAGCTGCGAGCGCATTCGCGAAGAGCTCACCAAAATGCTCACCGAGGGCCGCGCCCGCCGCGCCTTCGAACTGCTGGACGAAAGCGGCCTGCTGCCCCAGGTGCTGCCCGAAATTTCCGCCATGAAGGGTGTGGAGCAGCCGCCGCAATTCCATCCCGAAGGCGACGTCTGGGTGCACACCCTGCTGCTGCTGGAGCAATTACCCCAACCCTGCCCCAAGACTCTCGCCTGGGGAGCGCTGCTGCACGACGTGGGCAAGCCGCCCACCTTCCGCGTGGCGCCGGACCGCATCCGCTTTGACGAGCACGTCCCGGTAGGCGTGCGCATGGCGGAGGAGATTTGCCGCCGCCTGCGCTTCTCCAACGACGACACCGAACAGATCGCCGCCCTGGTCGGCAACCACATGCGCTTTGCCGACGCTCTCAAAATGAAGGAGTCCACCCTCAAGCGTTTTATGCGTCTGCCGCGCTTTCCCGAACACCTGGAACTGCACCGCGTTGACTGCCTCTCCAGCCACGGCGACCTCACGCTCTACAACTTCGTCAAGCAGCGGTTCGAGTCCACGCCCGCTGACCAGGTCCGTCCCCGTCCGCTGCTCACCGGGCATGACCTGATCCGCGCCGGCTACCGGCCCGGGCCGGAGTTCAAGGAAATCCTGGCCGCAGTAGAAGATGCGCAGCTGGAAGGGCGGCTGGAGAGCCGCGAGCAGGCAATGGAGTTCGTGCAGGGGCAGTTTCCAGGAAAACCAAGCGATTAGCAGTTGGCAATTGGCACTTAGCCCCTGACCAGTACTTGGCTTCCGAAAGCTTGGCTGGTCTATTCACCGTTGAAGGGCTAAGTGCCGGAGCTGAATGCTGACTGCTGAGCGCTGACTGCTAGGGTGTAAACGTTCTGTAATACGCCACGCCGCTCAGGGTGGCGCGCAGCGTCTTGCCGTGCACCGGCGTATCGAAGCTGATGCGTTCGCGCGCGGGCCGGCCCTCAAAAGCCAAGGCGAAGTAGCCGCCGGGCATTGCCGTCAGGGTCATTTCGTCGTCCTCGGGCGCAATCAGCCGCAACTTGCCTTTGCGCAGCACGATGCGGAAATTGCCCGGAGCGGCCCGGTAATGCCCGGCATAGCCGGCCCACTGCGGCGGGTAGGAAAATTGGCGCAGACCTACATAGCGCTCGTTGGTGAACCACTCGCCGCCATAAAATGCCTCCACCACTTTGCCCTTG
>DASVBI010000398.1:0-5297 GCA_036375915.1 Terriglobales bacterium
GGTAGCCCACGCCAATGCTGTGCACGTAGCCCTCGTACATAGCGCCTACCTCGCTCTCCTTCATGCCGGGCTTCATGTGCTTGCGGGTGTAATCCATGGCCAGCGCCGCCAGTTCATTGGCCAGGCGCATGCGCTCGACCTCCTGCGCCGTCTTGATGGCGCGGGCCTCCACCAGAACGGGCGTGCCGTCCACCACTTCACGGGCCACTTTCTTGAACGCATCGAAGAAAGTCTGCGTGGGCGTGGTGGGCTCGCCCCCCATGCGGTCGGCGCACTGCGTGCCCATATTCAGCTCCAGGCCAACCTTGTCGCCCAGGTCTCGCTCGCGGATCACCTGCAGAGCGACGTCCAGGGCGCGGTACTGCGGCGGGCGGGGGTCGCGCTCGTCATAGCCTTTGAACAGGCGCAGGTCCTTGGTCCAGGAGTTGCGCTCGGCATCCGCCTGCTGCGGCTCCAGCGCGATGAGCGTAGGCTCGCCCTCCCGCGGAAATACCACCGCGTCGTAGCCCTTCATGCACCAGTAGTTGGTGAGATAAAGAACGTTGTCGGGCGCGCGCACCACCAGCGCGCTCAGGCCGCGCTCCTTCATCAGCGCGCGCATGCGGTCGAGCTTCGGCTTGTCCAGTGAATAGGGCATCTCTAGGAATGAGGGCTCTCGCGAGTGATTTTCCAGGGTCGGGGAGTGGGAATGCCAATGTGCGGTTCCGGAATCACAAGGAGCAACTCGCCTTCGTTGTCGCTTTTGACTTGCATCTTCCACTTCATGGTTTCGCCCGAATCACCATCGTTTGTAGCAAACGATAAAGTGTCGCCGGCGAGCTTCGCATCGCTGATCTCGCTGTCGCTGCCCGATGGCTCGGCCGATGTCAGATTGCCGTCCTTATCCAGATTGATATTCGCGCCGGTCATCGAACCGGTCAGCTGGTTGTCTTTTGCCGCGAGTTTTAGCGTGGTAAAGGTTTTACCCTGGAATTGCGCATTCCAGGTTCCTGCAAAACGTTGCGCCGGGGTCTTGCTTTGCGCGCCGGCAGAATTGGCGATAACCACCAGCAATAGCCCTGCTAAATGCAGTGAAGGCGATTTCACGTGCCCTCCTTTAAAGTACCTGCTGGGACCTTAGTTGCAGCGACAGCCCGGTTCTCCTCGGTAAAATTCCACGACGCTTCTTTCGCCTTAATCAGCCGGTACATAGCCGTGTGCAGGGGTGCGGGCACGCCGGCGTGCTGCGCTTCGCGCGCAATCGCGCCGCACAAAAAATCAATTTCCGTCGGCAGCCGGTGCCGGATGTCATAAAGCATGGAGGGCGGATGATTGGTCTGGGCGCCAATCTTGTTCATCTCCCATGGATTTTCATGCAGCTCCACACCGGCCGCCGCGGCCACGGTCTTACCCTCCTCAATCAGCGCGTGCAGCAGGTGGCCGAGGTCGGAAAACTCGCGTTCTGCTGAAAAATGCGGCGAGTGCGGCAACTCGGTCAGCGCCGAGGCCGCATTCACCGAAGAATTGAAAATCAGCTTCGACCACTGCGCCGGGCGCGCATCTTCCAGCGCTTCCGCCTTCAGCCCGCCGGCTACGATCAGCGCCGCCGCTTCTTGTACTACGCTGAACGGCGTGCTCCGCGGCTCAAATGGCCCAATCCAGGTGGCCGTATCCAGTTCGTACTGCACGTGGGTATCGCTGTGGCGCGTGCCGCTCATGAAGGTGGTGCCGCGGATGACCCAGCCGCGCGTGTGCGCGGCGATGATTTCCTCGCTGCCCAACCCGTTCTGCGCGGAAATCACCGCGCCCTTGTCGAACAGATGGCCGACTGGCGCGAACGCTTCTTCCGTCTGCGTCGCCTTACAGGCCACGATGCCCAAGTCGAAGGCCGGCAAGTTGCGGGGATTCGCGCTTGCCTTCAGCTTGGCCGTGAAGTTATGCGACGGCGAAGTGCTGGTCACGCGCAGGCCATCGCGGTTCAGCGCCTCAGCGTGGTCGCGCCGCCGCACAACCGCGTAAACCTCGGCCACGCGCGCCAGGTGCGCGGCGTACAGGCTGCCGATGGCCCCGCAACCGATGATGCAGATGCGTTGGATAGCTCCTAGCTCCTAGCTACCAGCCCTGCCGCAGAATTTCGGTAGAGACATAACTTGTTACGTCTCGTTTACAAGACGTTGCTGCAACGTCTCTACCATGATGCTTCCTGCTAATTGAAGTTACGCCGGCACCGCGCGCGGCTTCACCCGCGCCGGCTTCTTGCTCTTGCCCGCCTGCTGCATCAAATGGAAAACACGGTCGCCGTTGTTGAAGGAATCGTCAATGATGATGCCCTGGTCAAACAACGCATCCTGCAGCGCGGCGGAAAGCGTATGAATGGGCGCCGCCCCGCCTTCTCCCATTCCCTTCGCGCCGTTAAAGCTGTGCGGCGATGGCGTCTGGATATCGCCAAACTTTACGTTGGGCATATTCACCGCCGTAATGGGCGTGTAATCGCTGAAGGTGGAAGTGAGCATATTGCCCACTTCGTCGTAGAAGCAGCCCTCCATCAGCGCCGCGCCAATCCCGTGCGCCGTCGCGCCATAAACCTGGCCTTCCACGATAGGCGGATTGATTACGGTGCCGCAGTCGTCCACCGCGACATAATCAAGAATGCGCGGCACGCAGGTGTCCCGGTCCACCTCCACTACGGCAATGTGCAGCTGCGAAGCGTAGGTCAGGGTCAGGTTGCCGTACTTTTTCACCTTGTCCGGCACCTTGAAAGGCGCGCGCCAGATATAGCGGCAGTTCAGCGTGACCTCGTGCAGCTCTTCCGGCAGCACCGCGCTGTTCACGTTGACGATGTTCGCCAGTCCACCGTAGGGCATGCTGCGCTCGGTGCCGCGCACCCGCACTTCAGGCCCCTGCGCGCCGATGCCGAACTCCAGTTCGTCCTCTTTCGCGTTGAGGGAGAAGGCCGCCAGGCGCTGCATTTCCTTTTTCAGCTTTTGCGCCGCTCCGTGCACAGCTGACAGGCCTGATACCGCGAACTGGCTGGCATAGGTTCCGGAGAAGCCGGTGTGCACGTTGCGCTCGGTATCGAAGCCGGTGCGCACCGTGATCAGGTCGGGAGTGACGTTGAGCACGTCGGCCACGATCTGCGCCGCGGTGGTTTCGTGTCCCTGGCCCTGCGGGCAGGAGCCCACCGCCACCACGATCTCCCCGTAAATGTCGAGCTTGACGTTGGCGCCTTGCGAGTTGCCGGAAAAGGGCGCGTAGGGATTGACGATCTGCGATTGCCCGAAATTATTGGTGCCGGAATCGAGTGTGGTGCCAATTCCGATGCCGATCAGCCGGCCGTCTCGCCTTGCCTCCGCCTGCTTGCGCTTCCACTCCTCCCAGCCGATCAGCTTTTTGGCCAGCTCCAGCATCTTGGGGTAGTTGCCGGAATCGTACACGCAGCCGTTGGGTGTGGTGTAAGGCATCTCCTCCGGGCGAATGTAGTTGCGCAGACGCATCTCATCCGCGGGAATCTTGAGCTCGTGGGCGCAGATGTCGCAAATGCGTTCCAGGAACCACAGGTGCTGCATGCGCGAGTAACCGCGGTTCGGCCCCACCGGGCACTTGTTGGTCACCACCTGGGTGAAGTCAATTTTTGCGTTCCTGAACCGGTACACCCCGGGAAACACCTGCGACCAGATCACACAGCCCAGAGGCTCGTAGCGCGGGTAGGCGCCGCAGTCGTCAATGTGGCGCGAGTCGATCGCCGTTATCACGCCGTTCTTATCCAGAGCCACGCGCGTATTCAGAAAGGTACGCTCGTTGCCGTGGGCGCTGGAGAGCATGTGCTCGGTGCGCGTCTCCACCCACTTGATGGGCCGCCCGCCGCACTTCCGCGAAGCCAGCGCGCACACCGACATCTGCGTGTAGTTGGTGATTTTGATGCCGAAGCTGCCGCCAATGTCGAAAGTCTGTACCCGGATCTGGTCAATGTGAATGCCCAGGTGCGGCGCCAGAAACTGAATGGCGAACGAGGGAAAGGAATTGTTGCACCAGTAGTAGAGACGGCCGTCCTTGTTGTCCCACTGCGCGATGATGACGTTGGGCTCCAGCGGCGTGCTGGAAAAGCGGTGAAAGTGCAGACGGTCAATTTCCACCACGTTGGCGGCTTCGCGGAAGGCCTTCTCCACCTCGCCATACTCGAAGACGCCCCTCCACACCACGTTGGTGCCGGCGCTCTCGTGCAGAATGCTCTCGTTCTTCTCCGCCTGCTCCGCATCGGTCACAGCAGGGAGCGGCTCATAGTCTACCTGCACCAGCTCGGCGGCATCCTCGGCCAGGCGCGGTGACTCTGCCACCACCGCCGCCACCGGTTCGCCCTGGAAGCGAGCCTTGCTGCCGGCCATGGGGTAGTCCGCAATCTTCTGGCACTGGTCGGGGCCGATCTCGATGAACGGGCTGGTGAGCGACTCGACTTCGCGCCCGGTCAGCACCGCAGCCACGCCGGGCAGAGCCTCAGCCGCGGCGGTGTTCACATTCATGATGCGGGCATGAGCATAGGGTGAGCGCACAAATGCGAGGTAGAGCATTTCGCGCAGCTTGATGTCGTCAATAAACTTGCCCTGGCCGCGCAGCAGCCGCCCCTCTTCCTTGCGCGGCACACGCTGCCCTACCCAGCGCTTCGGCCCGTTGCTTTTGTCGTGCTCAGCCATAGATGGAAGGTTGTAATAAGCTGACTAGCTGTCTAGCTGACTGGCTTGGAGCCGGCTGGATAGCTAGTCAGCTAGCCAGCCAGTTTTGTGGCATCGCCGTCCGGCGGAGGCGCCTGCGCCGGCGCCGCAGCAACGGCGCCTGTCCCGGTTAGCGCCGCCTGCAAGGCGTCGATCAGCTTCTGCACATTTTTCTTGCCCAGGGGCTCCAGTAGTCCGCCCGCGATGGAAGCAAGCTTGCCAAACACTTGCGCCTCGCCAGCCCACGTCACCTTGGTGCCACCATTTGCGCCGGCCAGATCGAAACCGGCAACGATGTTGGCGCCTCCGCCGGGCACGCTTCCCTGCCCCGTATACTTGGCTCGACCCGGCCGATTCGCCTCCGCCAGAATCATCTTCACTTCCGCCATACCCTTGATGTAGGAGACGCCCACGTTCACTTTCACCGTGAAGTGGGTCGGATCCTGCACCGACATGCCTTTAAAGTCCGGCAACAGCGGCCCAAACTTCTCCGGGTCAGTGAGAAAGTCGTACACCTCTTCCGGGGTGCGTTTGATTTCGAATTCTCCGCCGAATTTGATAGCCATTTCTTACACCCCCTTGGCCGCAGCCTTAATGGCTTTAAACACGTTC
>DASVBI010000171.1:0-3809 GCA_036375915.1 Terriglobales bacterium
ATTCGGTTATTCCCGGCGGCATTACGAGCGTGGCCGACCTGAAGCTGGCGGTGGCCCAAGACCCGGTTGTGGCCCGCCAATTCCAGGGATTCGACTTCCAGCGAGCCCACCTGGTGCAGGTTGCGCAAAAGGAATCTAAATTTGTTTCCTACCGCATTGGGCAGAAAGTGTACTGGACACGCAGAAAAATCGCCCTCCACCCCGGCGAAACTCTGGTGACTGACGGCAACATCACCGTCCGCACGCGCTGCGGCAACCGCGTCGCCAACGTGCCCGGGGACACGGGTTCGCCCCTGGAACCGCCCGAGGAAGCCTTCAACCAGCCCTATACCGCCATGATTGCGGCCCCGGTCCCCGATCCGGCCAATGCCGATCCCGGCCCGGCGCCCTTGCTGCCAACTTCCGTAGAAAAGAAGAGCCGGAAATGGTGGCTGTTGCCCCTGTTTGCCGCCCCCGTGGGCATGTTGCCCGATTCCGGCCATTCCTCCTCCGAATCCCCGCTGGCCGTAACCCCGGAACCGGGCATGTCGCTGCTGCTGTTTTCCGGCCTGGCGGGCGTTTACTGGCGCGTGCGCAGGTACCGCAGGAAGGACTAAGCACTGGCTAGAACGCAGCTTTCGACAGCCATGCCCGCCCCCTCCCATCCACGCTACCGCCTTATCTGGCAGGGGGGCATTCTTTGCCTGCTGACCGGCTGGCTCTACGCTCGCATGGCCTTGCCCCTGCTGCGGGAGTACTGGCAGGACCCCAACTACACCTATGCCTTCTTTGTGCCCGTGTTTTCCCTGCTGCTGCTGTGGGAGGACCGCAAGCGGCTGGCGCGTCTGCCGCTCAAGCCTGCCTGGTCGGGCTTGGTGATGGTTGTTGTCGCCCTTTTCGCGCTGATGCTGGGCGTGGCCAGTTCGGAGTTCTTCCTGCCCCGCATCTCCCTGCTGCTGCTGGTTACGGGCATGATCGTTTTTCTGGCCGGCTGGGAGCATCTGGCTGCGGCCGCTTTTCCCCTGGCCTTCCTGGTCCTGATGCTGCCCTCGGCCACCATCTCCAGCCAGCTTACTTTTCCCCTGCAGATCCTCTCCTCCAAGCTGGCCACGGTGCTGCTGATGGGAGTGGGCGTGCCGGTGGCGCGCGAAGGCAACATCATCCTGCTGCACGCCGCCCGCCTGGGAGTTACCGAGGCCTGCAGCGGCATTCGTTTCCTGTTTTCTCTGGTGACCCTGGCCGTCATTTACGGCTACTTCGCTGAGTCCAAAAACCTCATGCGGGTTGCGCTGGCCGTGGCGGCGGCGCCCATTTCGGTTCTGGCCAACGCTTTTCGCATCGCCGCCACTGGCTTCGTGGTGCAGAATTGGGGCGTGGAGCGGGCGGAGGGAACCCTGCACCTCTTATCCGGATGGCTGGTGTTTCTCGGCTCTTTGGCCATGATTTTCGCTTTCCACCGCCTGCTGCGGGCGGTTTTCCCCAGCCGCCCGCCAGCTGCCAAGCAGGCGGGATACGCGTGATTCTTGCCAGCGCGCGCTTTGCCGTGGCTCCTTCTGGTCGGCGCCGCCCTCTTCCTGCACACGCGGACTCGCCAGGACCTGCCGCCCCCTGGACCTTCGCTTTCCTTCCTGCGCCTGCTGGCCTTCGCCACCCGGTTGAACCCTCAGCTTGAGCGCTTGGCTCCGTAAAGATTCAAATTTCAGACAACGCCGGGCCATAGAGTGGGTGTCCCGCACCGCAGCGAAGGGAGCGAGCGAAGCGCGAAACGGACAGTGCGCAGTGTAAGGCAACTAGGCGCAGTGTAAAATGACACTGTCTTCCCGCCCTACGGGCCCGTAGCTCAGCGGTTAGAGCAGTGGACTCATAATCCATTGGTCCCAGGTTCAAATCCTGGCGGGCCCACCAAGGAATTCAGGAAGTTAGCCATCCCCACCTACTGCAGCAAAACCGGTTTGTGACGTGTTTGTGACATGGCCGGATTTTCTTCGCTTTCCTCGACCGCCTGCCGGATCAGATCGAGCGAAGGGTGTTGGTAAATCATCGCGGTTTGCGCGCTCGCGTGGCCCATGGCTTTCATGACCGCAGCCAGATTGCCCGTGGCCGCGAGCACGCGCGTTCCGAAGGTGTGGCGTGCGGAGTAGAGCACCAGCTTCGAGCTCAGTCCCAGCTTCTGGCGCAGCGCCCGGAACGCTCTGGCGACCGTGGTCAGGTGTCCCGCGCTGGCCTTGCGCTTGGAGGGAAAGACCCAGCCTTCCGTTTGCCCCTTCCGGCGAGCCGCAAGCGCGGCCGACCCGATGGGGCGCAGAAACAATTTTCAATAATGTTTGTCGGTCCCAGTGTCTGTTCGAGGTTGGGTCTTTCGTTGTCGGACTGGGACCCCAATTTCGAGACAAGCAGATTAGGGACAATTCTCGGTAGAACGAGGTTTGGGTCATTGGATTTTGGCGGTCGCTGACGTGGACATGGCCACAATAGGATGGCTGGAAGCAAGTTGCACCAGATGTAGAGGTGCAGGGCGTTGTCCAGAGTTGGGAACGACAGGTCAAACCATCACTATTCGGCGTGATGTTCGTCACAGTTTCTATGAATAGAATGAGTTAGCTTAGTGCCCATTGTCAGCAAAACGCTGGCACAAACTGCCCAGATGAAAGCGTAAACCTGACATCTGTGCGGCTTAATGAATCCTCGCGTTGCAACCTGGATCGGCCTCGGGGTACGCGATACTGGTCGCCGGTACTGTTCCTACCGCTGAATCCCGGCAACCCTTCTGTTAACCGTTACACAAGTTGGGCACCACGAAAATGTGGAGTAGTTGATGGCCACAGAGAATTCCTTCCTTGCTGGAGAGGCCGAAGTTATACGTGTGTTCGTGGCCGAAAGCACGCTGATGGCCAACGAATTGTTAGCTGCCGCCCTCAGCAGCGATTCGCGCTTTTGTGTCGTAGGCACAGGAAAGACTGAAGATGAGGTCTTGGCTGGCCTTCGCAGTCCCATCGATGTGGTAGTCGTTGGGATGGGTATTGGCGCGCCCTCTTGGGGTGCACATCTCACCCGGCGCTTGATGACCGTAAATCCCAGAGTACGGGTTGCCATGTTGCTGGAAAGGGCAGGGCGAGACGAGGTCGTCGAAGCGTTCCGTTCCGGTGCAGCTGGCGTCTTATCTCGTACCGAGCCCATTGAGGTTCTCTGGAGGTGCATCGAGAGTGTGCACCGAGGCAAGGTGTGGGCAAACGATGACGCCCTCAAGTTCCTGCTTGAAGCACTCGCCAACCGTCCTTCCGATCAAGCAACCGGCCTGAAACCGGCGTGTGTGTTGAACGAGCGGGAGCAGGTGATAGTTCAACTCGTCGCGGAGGGCTTTACAAACCGTGAAATCGCAGCCGAGCTCAACCTGAATGAGCACACCCTGAAGTATCGCTTGGAACAGCTCTTTGAAAAACTGGATGTGTCCAGCAGGACAGAAATGGTTCTTGCAGCTTCAGCACGTGATCCTCGGGAGCCGTATCCAGTCACACCCGAGGAGTACATGGGCGCGTCAGTCGACAATGAGACCCGATACAAATGGTACTCAAGGGCTGCGGAGCAACCGTTCCCATTTGCCCACCTCACGCTGGGAGAGATGCACCTTGAAGGCATCGGCACTCGCAAAGATGCGGTCGGTGCCTACGCCTGGTTTTCAGTGGCGGAAGAGAGTGCGAGGCGAATCATGAACGCCGGCAGGGCTTATCGGGAGTGGCTTGCTTCCGGACTGTCTGATGAACAGGTTGCCCGCGCCGATCAGATGGCTGCCCAATGGCTCGCCCAACATCCGAAAGAGGGTGGCCTACTCC
>DASVBI010000204.1:0-3063 GCA_036375915.1 Terriglobales bacterium
GCCGGCAGGCCCAACGACGAGCTGAATTCTGAGCCCACGCGGGCCTTGCTGGTTGTCGGCAAATTCTCATGGCGCGCACGAAGAGACACCGGTGGCGTTTGCGCCAGCCCTGGAGTCCGTCTGCTGCATGATAGTGTCGCCGGGAACCGCCGGAAGGTTACCTTAGTGTTGCCCTGAGGAAGGCCGACAGGGCAACACCAGTGTTCAGGGGCATACGCCTGCAAGATCAGTAGTTTCCAGAGAGCCGGGAGCGCAATTTATGCCCGCGGTGTAGGGTTTTTTCCGCTTACGGCCGTAATCGCCGAAAACGGGCCTCGGTCCTTCAATCAGAGGGGAGAGGAGCGGGCGCCGCTACCACCTGGACACCCTTCAGTTGCTGCAATTCGGCCAATGTGCGCGCCCATTCCTTGCGGCGTTTCTTAGTAGCGATGGGGGCATTCAGGTTGCTGTAGAAAGCGAGAATGTTGTCCCGCAAGTCGGGAGTGACGCCATCGAAATGGCGGCGGGCCAGCCCGTCGAGCAGGGCGGCGTAGGTATGGTCGGTGAGTTTGTACTCGCCGGCGCGGGTGGCTTCACCGGTATCAAAGTCGCGGTCATGCAATTGCAGGTTGCCGGCCTTTACTTCAGCTATCAAGCGGCGGTAGTTGGCGAGCGTCACATCCATGCTCTTCAGGTACATGTCCTCAGTCTGGGTATTGGGGAGCACAAAATCCACCGCCCGGAAGGGACCGAATTTGGGGATCAGGTGAAAGAGAAAGGCGAGGAAGCGAGCGCCGAAACCAGGGCGCCGGTATTGGCTGCCCCATTCGCGTTCGTAGTAGGAGCGGGACACGTGATAGAGGAAGCGCTTCTGGTTGCGGTTCTGCTTTTCCTGGACCAGGTCGGCAGGCTTGATGAGGAGGGCCACCTTGGTCATCTCCGGAATGACCTTGCTGATGCCGCGCCTGTAGGTGCCAATGGCAAGGTCCTCATTGTGAATGAGGTCCGTCAGGGGAATGCCGTAGGTGCGTTTGAAGGCGCGCTCGAGCAGGGGAGTGGCTACTTCAAAACCGATGAAGTCGTGGTAGCGGTCGGAGGCGAAGCGGTTCTTGGCGACCTGGGTTACGTCAAAGCCGAATTCGGTGCGGATGTGGGCCTTGGGGTCGTCCTCGTAGGTCACCGAATCGCCGTATTTTTTGCGTAACTTGGGGAAACGCACGGCAACGGCGCGATTGATGTAGGGATGACCGTTGAGGTCGGAAACATAGTGGGCGAGAGCGCCCAGGGCGAAAGATAGTTCGTTCAGGTCGGTGGCCTCGGCGAACAGAGACTCCACAAAATAGCCGCTGCGCACGTAATGCGTGAGGTCACTGAAGCGCTTGTTGCCGAAGGGATAGTAGCCCATGTCCTGGATGAGGCAGCCGCCGTAAGCAAAGGCGTGGGCGCGGCGCAGGTCCTCGCGGGTGGCATCAGGGAAGCGCTGCATGAGCCAGGGACGGATGGAGTCAGCCCAGACCAGGTCCACGACTTCTTCGTGGCTAAGCACGGAGTAGCTGAGCGAGTGGGGCGCGGTGGTCAACAAGAATAGGAGCAGGCAGAGAACTGAGAGCGCTCGCCTGCTCAATGGTCTAAGGGGCCACATTCGGGCTATCGTAACCTCTTCCAGGGGCAAGAGTGCAAGCTGCCGGTTGCGGATAGTTGGATGCAGAGGAGAGGATGCGCGGCGAAGGATTCGCCGATA
Source organism: Terriglobales bacterium (assembly GCA_036375915.1). GTDB lineage: Bacteria > Acidobacteriota > Terriglobia > Terriglobales > Acidobacteriaceae > JAICWP01. The sequence goes on from DASVBI010000204.1 coordinate 1,721, forward strand.
AGGATTGGCCGCGAACGGGGCACACTTCAAGTGAGGAAGCAGGGGGCGAAGCCGGGGATGGGCAAGTCGCCGCCGGCCGAAGCCCTGCAGACTGCGATTGCGGGGCGGGGGCGCCCGCGCCGGAGCTGCGAAGAAGGCAGAAGGAACCCGCGCCAAAACGGCCCGGGGTTGGCAAAGGTGTTGCCGGTGGCGTAGGCTGGCGCGTCATGCTCCACAAAATCCTGTGCCGTTTTGCTTGCCTGACTGCCGTCTTGTGGCTGGCTTCTGCCGCCTGGGCGGGCTTCACCCTCGAACAGGTGATGAGCTATTCCTTTCCCGAGCACCTGGTGGCCGCCGCGAAGAGCGATGGCGTGGCCTGGGTGTTCAACCAGCGGGGAGCGCGCAACGTTTGGGCGGCGGAGGCGCCGGACTTCAAGGCTCATGCCATCACGCATTACACGCAGGACGATGGCCAGGACATTGCCGGGCTCGCGCTCACCCCGGACGGACGCATCGCGGTTTATACGCGCGGGACTGAGCTGTTCGAGGACAGCGAAGGCGTCACCAATCCCAGCAGCAACGTGCACGGCGCCAAACACCAGGTGTGGGCGGTGGATATTTCCGGGGGAGAGCCGCGCCTGCTGGGAGAAATCACCTGCGCCGGCGAAGATTGCGAGGACCTGCAGATTTCGCCGGACGGCAAATGGGTGGCGTGGGCTGGGAAGAAAGAGATATGGATTGCGGCGGTCGCCGGGAGCGGGAAGGCGCAGCAACTGGCGCAAGTGCGGGGCGCCAATGTGAGTCCGCGCTGGTCGCCCGACGGCAAGCGCATTGCCTTTGTCAGCCAGCGCGGCGACCACAACTTCATCGGGATTTACGATTTCAGCAAAGACAGCGTTCTGTATCTTGTCCCCAGTGTGGACCGCGACTCCATGCCGCGCTGGTCACCGGACGGCAAACTGGTCGCCTTTGTGCGCCAGCCCGGGCGCGAGCGCGGGCTGCCGCTGATTCCGGAACGGGCCCATCCCTGGGCCATCTGGGTGGCGGACGCCGATACTGGGGCGGGACGAGAAATCTGGCACAGCGGCTCGGCGCTCAACGATTCCTTTCCTGAACTGACCGAAGGTGTTGCCTTTAAATTTGCCGCGGGAAACCGCATTGTTTTCGCCTCGGAACAAGATGGGTGGAACCATCTGTACTCAACCAGCGCAGCGGGCGGAGCGCCCACCCTGCTCACGCCCGGACAGTTCGAAGTGGAGGACGTGAAGCTTAGCGCTGACGGCCGCAGTGTTCTTTATTCCTCCAACCAGGACGACGTGGACCGAAGGCACCTGTGGCGCGTAGCGGTGGAGGGGGGAACGTCG
>DASVBI010000128.1:0-3224 GCA_036375915.1 Terriglobales bacterium
GGGCGAGGCTTATCCCCAGGGGCCGTGGCGTCCGGATACGGGTGTGCAGCGCGGGTCCATTGGCTACATGTTCGAGTTCGCCGGCGACCCCACCACTCCGGGGCTGGCCTCAGTGGCTGGACTGCCTGACTCCGAACGCATTCCGCCGGAAAAGTCGGCGGCCCTGCCCCATATTCCCACTACCCCGCTTTCCTACCATGATGTCGAGCCCATCCTCGCCCACCTGGCAGGCCAGGTTTCGCCGCGCGACTGGCAGGGCGCCCTGCCCTTTACCTATCACCTGGGGCCCGGACCCGTGCGCGTGCGCATGCATCTGCAGCAGGATTACCAATACCGCACCATCTGGGACGTCATTGGAACCATTCCCGGCAGCCAGCAGCCGGCGCAGTGGGTGGTGGCCGGCAATCACCGCGACTCCTGGGTTTACGGGGCGGTGGATCCTAACAGCGGCACCGCCGCCCTGCTGGAAGCGGCGCGTGGTCTGGGCGAGCTGTTGCACGCCGGCTGGAAGCCCAAGCGCACCATCGTGCTGGGCAGCTGGGATGGCGAAGAGCAGGGCTTGATCGGCTCCACCGAATGGGCGGAACAGCACGCCTCCGACCTGGCCAGTGCCGCCGCCTATCTCAACGTGGATGTGGCCGTTTCCGGGGAGAATTTTGGCGCCTCCGCCGTTCCCAGCTTGAAACATTTCATCCGCGAAGTTGCTATGGCAGTCCCAAGTCCCAAAGGCGGAACGGTTTACGATGCCTGGCGCAAGGCTCCGGAAAAACGCACCGGGCCAACCCAGGAACCCAGTTCCGCTGCTCTAAGTGGCTCCCAAAACCGTCCTCCGGCGGTGGAAGGTTCCGGCCCGCCCGTGGGTGACCTGGGCAGCGGCTCCGATTACACCGCCTTCCTGCAGCATCTGGGTGTGCCCTCTGTGGATATCGGCTCCAGTGGCCCCTATGGTGTTTATCACTCAACTTTTGACGACTTCCAATACTTCAAGACATTCACTGACCCCACCTTCGCCTACGAGCAGGAGATGGCGCGTGTCTACGGCCTGGAAATGTTGCGTCTGGCCGGCGCTGACGTCCTGCCTTACGATTACGCCGAGTATGGCAAGGAGATCGAGGCTTACCTGAAGGTGGCACAAACCAAGGCCGAAGCCAGGTTTGGCAAGGACGTGCTCGATTTTGCCCCTCCCTTAGCCGCCGCCGCCCGCCTGCAGTCGGCCGCAACCGCCATCCGCAAAGTGCAAAACAATGCACACAGCCGTGAAACCGAACTCAACCAGGTGCTGCTTGGCGTCGAGCGCGCCTTTCTCCTCCCTCGCGGGCTGCCCAATCGGCCTTGGTACCACCACGCCATCTATGCTCCCGGGGTGTATACCGGCTATGCCGCCGTACTGATTCCCGGCGTAAACGAGGCTGTGGATGCCGGCGACCGCCAGCGCGCCCGCCAGGAACTAATCGAACTTGCCAATGCCGTCAATCTGGCTGCCAAAATGCTCCAGAATTTTCGCTGAAAGAAAATTTTAAAACCTCCCCTTTAGCGCCCCAGACGCGCTAAACTAGTGACCTCTGGCCGGACTTGTACAAAGATTTTTGTTCGCAGTCTGGCCACCCGGCTGGCCTTGCTGCGCGTCTAAGCACAGTGCCTCGTTTGTTCAGGCAGCCGTCCACCTCCAGACCAGCTCGAGGAGAGCGCATGCCAGTTGCCCGTATCATTTCTTCCAGCTTCGAAGATGCGCTGAGGTTCGCTGACTATCTGCGCCCCCTTTTTGACACTGTGGAAATCGCGCAGCCGGGACGCGCTTCCGATACGGCGGTGGACCTGGAAGTCAACTTGGAACTCTGCACTCCCGAGCAGGCTTGGCAACAAATTGCCGACTTGAGCCGGCAGCCCGACAGCGAAATTTTCGTCGCCCCTGGCGCCCTGTTTTCCGAAGCTGGCATTGAGCAGCGGCAAAGCAACGAGATGGAGCTTGCTCCCCAGCCGGAGCCCGCTTCACCGCCGCCCGCAGCTGCTCCCCCTCAAGAATTTGACAACGTGGGCTGTGAAGTGGACGCCGCCATTGCCCAGGCCAGTGCGGCTGCGGTTAAGGCTGCGGGCTCCAACGGCTCCGGAACCCACAAGTCTCATTCCGAACCGGTTCCGGAAGACGAACTCAATTGGCTGGGCCGCACTCGTGAATCGTTGCGGCAATGGTTGGCCGTGCGTGCCCTGCTGCGCGAAATCAGGCAGATGCAGCAGCAGGAACTGGCTGGGGAGCAGCAGCGCCAGCGGCAGATGGCTCTGCAGTTCGAGCGTGAACGCCGGGAGCGGGAAGCGCAACAGTTGGCAGCCATGCGTGCCGCCGCTCCCCTGCCCGAGCCCGTTGCGGCAGAACCGCAGCTGCAGCTTTCCGACGAGTCCGCGCAAGTGGAGGCCCTCCTGCAGCGTCAGGCCGAGGAGCAGCGCCAGGCGGAGCAGGAGGAGGCCATCCGCCGCGGCCGCTTTGTGGAAGCAATCCTGCGCCGCCGGGCTGCGGAGCAGGGCGCGCAAGCCCTGCAGCAGGCCGCATCTGAAGCCGAGGCCCCGCCGGTGGAATTTGAGGTCGTGCCGGCGGAATCGTTCGCGCCCGCTGAAGAGTTGGCGCCGGTGGTGCGCTTTACCCCCACAAGGAGACCTGACCGGCTGCGTCCAGCCATGGCCCTGGCGGGAGTTACCAGCGTGTTGCTCACGGCGGTATTGGTCGGGTACGCCAATCGCCGGCCCGCATCTCCCGTTCCCCTTTCCGTACTGCAGCGCTCCACGACGGTGGAGCAGAAAGTGCCTTTTGGGCCGGCTGTTCTTCCCGCGTCCGCTCCCCTTCCGGCTGCTACTTCTCCCGAATCACCGGCGGAGACCATTCTGGCGGATGCTCCCATGCCTGAAAGGCATACCTTCGAGAGTGATTTCCGCCGCGTGCGTGTGGACCGCCATGAGGTGGATTACGTCGCTGGCGACGTGACCGTGCGCCATTTCAACGACCAGACACGCCGTAATCCCGTGCGCCACCCCGCCACCGCCGTTCCCATCAGCGCCAGCACTCGCGGCGTCAAGCAGATTTCCGACATGGAATGACGCTCGGCGGCGTCACCTGTGCCGCTAATCTAGCGGTTGTCATCCTGAGCGGAGCGGGCTGAGTCGCTTGCGCATCGGCCCTCAAAACACCTTGTCATTCTGAGCGAGCTCGAACCGAGCTTGCGAGGGAGAGCGAG
>DASVBI010000141.1:0-5576 GCA_036375915.1 Terriglobales bacterium
GAGCCGTCCGTCTCCTGGGAGCCGTAGCGGGCGTCGCCAATGGCTTGCTCGATCTTTACCCGCTTCCAATCGGCATCGAGTTCGTCGGCCAGCACCAGGGGCAGCGAGGTACGAATACCGGTGCCCATCTCCGAACGGTGAGCCACGATGTAAACCGTGCCATCAGTATCAATGCCGAAATACACGCTGGGATGCAGAGTCACATGATCCGCATGGGTGCCCGAATAGCCGGCGCCTTCCGCCAACAATCCGTTGGGAAGGAAGCGCACGCTGAGCACCAGGGCGCCGGTGGTGACCATGCCCTTCAGAAATCCGCGGCGGCTGAGATTCAGAATGTCGCTCATGCCCGTTCTCCGGCGGCAGCTTTGATGGCGGCGCGAATGCGATTGTAGGTACCGCAGCGGCAGATGTTGCCCGACATGGCTTCCTCAATCTGCTGATCCGTGGGATGCGGCGTGGTGTTGAGCAAGGCCACCGCCTGCATGATCTGCCCGGACTGGCAATAGCCGCACTGAGGAACGTTGTGCTCCATCCAGGCTTTTTGCACGGGATGCAGTGCCGCGGAGGAAATGTGCTCGATGGTGGTTATGTTGCTGCCGGCAAGCGCGCCCATGCGGGTGACGCAGGAGCGGATGGCCTTGCCCTCGCGATGCACGGTGCAGGCGCCGCACAGCGCCATCCCGCAGCCGTACTTGGTGCCGGTCAATCCCAGGATGTCGCGCAGGTACCAGAGCAGCGGCATCTGGGGATCGCCGTCGTATGAGCGTTCAACTCCGTTGACCTTCAGGCGGATCATAGTGTCCTCGAGCGCGGAAACAGGTCCGCGGCAATTGTGCCACGGACAAGGCGGTTGCGCCCAACAAAAACCTTGCTATAATCGCGCAACGTTAGAGAAAGCGCTTCGAACTGTCAAGTGGAACCCCCCGCCGCAGACCGGGACCGCAGTTACCTCCGCGCCAGCCCCTTATTTCACCACAAAGGACACGAAGGGACAGGGAGGAAAAACCTTATTGGAAGTAGGCACCCCGGCGGCGGGAGCCTCCCCTGAACTTGCCGACGGGAGCCGCCGCACAACGAAGAGACCGGCATGGCCAAGGACAAATTTGAAGCATACGACCGCTACCTGGGCATGGACCGGGCCATCACGCGGCGCGACTTCCTGAACGGCATGGCCATTGCCATCGGCGCCACTCTCGTTCCCAAGGGCGCGCCCGCTGAAGAAAGCCCAGCCGAGGCGCAGACCCGCTCCGGCTCCTATCCACCCACGCTCACGGGCATGCGCGGCAGCCACCCGGGGTCGTTCGAAGTCGCGCATAGCCTGCGCGACGGCACCTTCTGGCAGAACGCGGGGAAACCACACGAGACGGGCGAATCATACGACCTGGTGGTGGTGGGCGGGGGCATCAGTGGGCTGGCGGCGGCACACTTTTTTCGCGAGCGCGTGGGACGACGCGCGAACATTCTGATTCTGGAAAACCATGACGACTTCGGCGGCCACGCCAGGCGCAACGAGTTTCACCAAAACGGCCGTTTGCAACTGATGAACGGCGGCACCATGTTGATTGACAGTCCCACGCCGTACAGCCCGCAAGCTGACGGCCTGCTCAAAAAGCTGGGCATTGACCCGCCGCAACTGGCCAAAAGGTATAGCGATTCCACGATTTATGATGCGCTCGGGCTGCAAGCCGCGGTGTTCTTTGATAAAGAGACATTCGGTGAAGACCGCCTGGTCGTGGGCGAGCCTGGCGACGACTGGCAAGGCGGCAGCTCCAGCGGGCTGGCGTGGAAGGAATTTCTGGCGCGCACGCCGCTGGCTGCGCAGGTGCAGCGCGACATCGAGCGCATCCAGGAAGCGAAGATTGACTACCTGCCGGGCCTGACTTCGGCGGAAAAAAAAGACCGGCTGTCGCGCATCAGTTACAAGGATTTCCTGCTCAAGATCGTAAAGGCGGACCCCGGTGTCATTCCTTTCTACCAGACGCGCACCAACGGGGAGTGGGGCGTGGGCATTGACGCCGAGCCGGCGCTGGACTGCTGGGCGCTGGGCCTGCCGGGATTTCAGGGGATGAACCTGGAGCCAGGGGCGGCGCCGCGAATGAGCTACACCGCGGCAGGCTATGCCAAGGGCGGGTCCTACAGATTTCATTTTCCCGATGGCAACGCGACCATTGCCCGCCTGCTGGTGCGTGACCTGATTCCGGCGGCGGTGCCCGGCCTTACGGCCGAAGACGCCGTCACGGCGGAGGTGGACTACAACCGCCTCGACCATTCCGGCTCGCCCGTGCGCCTGCGTTTGAACAGCACCGTGGTGCGGGCGCGCAACCTGGGCGACGAGGCCGCTGCTCACGAGGTGGAAGTTACCTATGCCAGGGGCAAGCATGTGTTCACCGTCCGCGGCAAGAACTGTGTGCTGGCCTGCTGGAATATGATCATTCCTTATCTGGTGCCCGATTTGCCACAAAAGCAAAAAGAAGCATTGCACTACCTGGTGAAGGTGCCGCTGGTTTACAGCAGCGTGGGCATTCGCAACTGGACATCGTTTCACAAGCTGCGCATTCGCGGCGTGCGCGCCCCCGGGGCGTACTGGATGGACATCAATTTGAACTGGCCCATGCACATTGGCGAGTATCAGAGCCCCAGGAGTCCCGACCAACCAATGCTGCTGTTCCTGAGCCGCACGCCATGCCAGCCGGGCCTGCCCGCCCGCCGGCAGCAGATTGCAGGTCGTTATGAACTGCTGAGCACGAGTTTTGAAACCTTCGAGCGTGCCATACGGGATCAGCTGGCGCGCACGCTGCGCAGCGGCGGTTTCGATCCAGCGCGCGATATCGAGGCCATTACCGTCAATCGCTGGCCGCACGGTTACGGTTACGAATACAACCCTTTATTCGATCCGGAATGGCCGGAAGCAGAACGGCCCAACGTGATCGGGCGGCAGCGCTTTGGGCGGATAACCATCGCCAATACGGATTCGGCGGCGACGGCGTACACCGACCAGGCCATTGACCAGGCCTGGAGGGCGGTGGGGGAGTTGATGGGAAAGGCTTAGGCCTTGTAATCCTTTGCGACCTTTGTGGTTAGGGTTTCGAACTTCCCGTTTGCGACGGGCTTTCGCGGGCGAGGACGCCCGCGCCACAAAAGATAAGGGCAACCATATGGGACAAGAGGAGCACGATTCCAAGCAGGACCGGGAACTAGGGATGAAACGACGCATCACGCGGCGGGATTTCCTGAACGGGGTAGCGGTTACGGTGGGGGCCAGCCTGCTGCCGGCGGGAGTGCTGGCGCAGGAATCAGGAGCGGATTCGTCGGCGCAGGACCCGCTGCTGGCCGCGGGCATCACGCAAAGCGACCCGCGTTATTATCCGCCGGCGCTCACCGGTATGCGCGGCAGCCATCCCGGATCGTTCGAGGCAGCGCACCTGGCGCGCGACGGCAACTGGAAGGCGAGCGCGGCCAGCACCGGCGAAAATTACGACCTCATTGTTGTGGGCGGCGGCATCAGCGGGCTTGCGGCGGCCTACTTCTACCGCAAGGCGGTTGGCAACAAGGCGCGCATCCTCATCCTGGATAACCACGATGATTTTGGCGGCCATGCCAAGCGCAACGAGTTCCGTCCCGGGGGGCGCCTGCTGCTGGGCAACGGCGGCACGTTCGCCATCGAATCCCCGTTTCCTTACAGCGCGGTTGCGCGTGGGCTGATGGACGAACTGGGCATCAATCCCCAGGCGCTGGAAGCCAAGCATGCGCTGCCTCACCTGTATGACGGCCTGGAAGCGGGGGTTTTTTTTGATAAGGAGACCTTTGGCAGGGAGCGGCTCGTAATGGGAGAGCCCACCCGCGCCTGGATGGAACCGACTCCAAAATCGCTGCCCTGGAAAGAATTTCTGGCCAAGTGCCCGCTCGCACCCGAAGTGCAGCGCGACATCCTGCGCATTGAAACCGCGGAAGAGGACTACATGCCGGGCGTTGCGGAAGCGGAAAAGCGGGACCGGCTTTCGCGCATGAGCTACAAGGATTTTCTGCTCAAGGCGGTGAAGGCGGGCCCGGGCGTCCTTCCCTTCTACCAGAAGCGCACCCACGACCTGTATGGAGTGGGCATTGACGCTGTGCCGGCACTGGACTGCTGGGCGCTGTATTTTCCCGGCTTCCAGGGAATGAAGCTGCGGCGAGTGCCGGAGGGCAGGCTGAGCTTCACCGCGCGCGGCGCGGCCACGCCCGACCAGAAGCCGTATCACTTTCATTATCCCGACGGCAACGCCTCCATCGCGCGCCTGCTGGTGCGCTCCCTCGTGCCCGGCTCGGTGCCTGGGCACGACGCCGAAGACGTGGTCACAGCCAAGGTGGACTATACCCGCCTGGACCAGGAGAGCTCGCCGATTCGCATCCGGCTGAACAGCACGGCGGTGCAGGTGCGGCATATGGGCGAGCCGGCCTCGGCGAAGGAGGTGGAGGTCGTCTACGCGCTTCAGGGCAAGGCCTACGCGGTGCGCGGCAAGGGCGTGGTGCTGGCCTGCTGGAACATGATGATTCCCTACTTGTGCGCGGAAATGCCGGAGAAGCAGAAGAAGGCACTGCACTACGGCAGCAAGGTGCCGCTGGTATACACCACCGTCGCCGTGAAGAACTGGACTGCCTTCCACCACCTGGGCGTGCAGCGGGTGTTCTGTCCCGGGATGTACCACTCCTCGTTCAGCCTGGATTATCCCACCAGCATAGGCGGCTACAAGTTTCCCACTTCGGCCGAGGAACCAATGCTGGTACGCATGACGCGCACGCCGTGCTCGCCGGGACTGTCGGCGCGGGCGCAGCAGATGGCGGGCCGCTACGACCTGCTCTCCACTCCCTTCTCCACCTTCGAGCGCAATATACGCGACCAGCTAGGAAGGGTGCTGGGGTCGGGAGGATTCGAGCCGGCGCGCGACATCAACGCTATTACTGTGAACCGCTGGCCGCACGGCTACGCTTACGAATACAACCCGCTGTGGGATCCGGACTGGGCTCCGGGGCAGTCGCCCTGCGAGGTCGGGAGGCAACGATTTGGAAGGATCACCATCGCCAATTCCGATGCCGCGGCGGCCGCCTACACCGATACGGCGATGGATGAGGGGCATCGCGCGGTGAGAGAGCTGCTGAGCCTTTAACAATGTTTTCTTACCACAGAGGGCACAGAGTTATTGAAGGGTGACGAATTGTTCCTGCCTGTAGCGAACGGTTCGTCTTTCACGGAAACAATCAATTGATTCCTCTGTGATCTCTGTGTCCTCTGTGGTTGATTAAGAATTTTATGGAACAAGACACAGCCCGCGACCGCGAACTGGGCATGCAGCGCAAGATCACGCGCCGCGACTTCCTGGATGGAGTAGCGCTGGCTATAGGCGGGTCTATTCTCTCGTCCAGCGTGCCCTGGCTCCAGGCGAGGCAAACGGGCGACGCGGGCTTCGCTCCCGAAACAAGTCCAGGTTACTATCCGCCCGCCCTGCTGGGCATGCGCGGCAATCATCCCGGAAGTTTCGAAGTAGCCCACCGGCTGCGCGACGGCACTTTCTGGGAATCGGCCGGGAAGCCGGAGGACA
>DASVBI010000077.1:0-4279 GCA_036375915.1 Terriglobales bacterium
AAGAAGCGCCAAAAAGGCGCCGCGCTCCGGCCCTGGATTCAGTGATCGCCATCATTTTCCTGGTAACGCTCAGCATCGGACTGTGGCAATGGCTGTCCAGTCCGGCCGACGCGAACAGCCAAGCGGGGCCCAGCCCAGTGACGGTGGAACTGGAAAATGTGTTCCTGCGGCCCACCCCTTCCAAAGCATCCCAGGAATCAGCCGCAGAGCCCTCCACCGCGAACGCGGCGCTGGCGGCGGCCAAGTCGGCGGTGAGCGCCTTTATCGGTAACGTCTCGCTCGCCGGTGGGAAGCCAGCGGCAGACACATCAAGCAGGGGCCCCGGAGCAAGCGCACAACCGACGGAAACGCCGGTGTCAAATTCGCCGCGTAACCGCGCGGGAGCGCCCGCGTTAGCCGCTCCGGCGGCACCCGCGCTGCCGGCTCCGGCGGCAGCGGCGGCGGCGAACGCGGCCAGTAATCTGACGGAACAGAGCAGCCGGGCCGCCAATGCCGCCAGCGCCCTGGCGGGCGAGGCTCCCCGCAGCTCTGAGCTGGCAGGCATGCTGCTGCAGAAAGTGTTGCCGGTTTATCCTGAGCAAGCGCGGCGCCAGGGAGTACAGGGACAGGTGGTGCTGAAGGCGGTGATCGGCAAAGACGGCGCCATCGCCGAACTTCGCCCTCTGCAGGGCCCGGAGGAGTTGACCGCTGCGGCCATTGACGCGGTGCAACACTGGCGCTTCCGCCCCTACGAACTCAAAGGCAAGCCGGTGGAAGTGGAAACCGACATACGGTTGAACTTCCAGTTGCCCAGCAAGAAGTAGCCGAACCATCTCACCCTGGTGTTATTACACAATGGCGACCAAGACTCTAGGCGTAACTGCGTGTCTGGCGACGGTTCTATTGCTGGCATGCAGCACGGGCAAAACTCCCCGCAATCCTCCGCCTCCCCCGACTCCGGGAATTGGGACAGGAAGCTGCTCGGCCGGCCAGGCCTGGTGCCAGGGCAGGTGCGTGGATACCATCACCTTCGTCAATGACAGCCAGAACTGCGGGCGTTGCGGGAATCAGTGTTCCTTTTCCGAGACATGCACGGGAGGCTTTTGCGGCTGCCCGCCCGGCTCCGAACAGTGCATGGGCCGTTGCGTAAACAGCGCCACGTTTGTCGGTGATTCCCAGAATTGCGGGCGCTGCGGCAACAGTTGCTCTGCGGGGGAGAGCTGCGTCGGGGGCATGTGCCGCAAGCTGTAGGTCGGCAAATCCCCATTTGATTGCAGCGATTGGGCCGGCAGGTTGCGGGGGTGCCCGGCCGGCTAACGATTCAGCCCGGCGGTCCAGTTCACCATCAGGGTGAGCGGGCGGTTGCCGATGCGCGATTTGCCCAGAGTATTGATCAGGAAGCGTCCCGCAGGCGTTACATCGTAGGCAGCAGAGTACAACAACGTTTCTCCCATCGCGGTCTGGAAGAGAACTTTGGGCGCGCCGGCCTGGAGAGCGCCGTTGCTGATGGCGATGGAGAACTCCACAACGCTCTCGCCGCTTGAGGCGAACAACGCTTTGCCATCGCGCCGCCAGCGCGGCGAAGTTTATCGCGCCCGCGATACCCGGCTGGAACGCAGGTTGCCGGGCGATTCTCGTCAGGAAACATCAACGCTGGGGCGGGCTGGGCGTGGGAGCTGTACCGCTATTGCAACTTGGCGTATTCCGCCTTGGCTTCCTTGAGGACGGGAAGGTCGGGGTCGGCGTTCTTCCACATGGCAAACAGATCCTGATAGGCAGTGCGGGCGCCAGCCGAATCGTGTTGGGCGGCCAGGGCGCGAGCCAGGCCGAGCTGAGCCAGCGGATAATAAAGCGCGAAGGGCGCAATGGCGCGGCGCGACAGGAATTTCCGGAACTCGGTGACGGCGTTGGCGGCATCGCCACTGGCCAGGTAGGCCTGGCCGCGCAGCAAGTGGGTATTGAACCAGAGGAAGCCGTCTTCGTAGGGCTGGGCGGTGGCCAGGGTCTGCACCGCGGCAGCGGCTTTGCCCTGGCGCATCTGCAGCCGGGCCTCGACGCGAGGAACGACGACCTTCTGCAGGAAGGTGTCATCGGGCCGGGCCTTGCGGGCTTCAGTCAGCAGCGACTCCGCTTTCTGATCCTGCAGGGCGGCCGAGGCGGCATCAGCAACGTCCCCTAGAAAAGCCGGATCGTGCGACAAGGCCAGGGCGGCATTAATCTGTTCGGCGGCGCGGGCGGAATAGCCGAACGCGGCTTCGGCGTTGGCCTCGTCTATGAGCTGGCTGGCGGCGAAATCGGGCATATTCATGCCCTTGGCCCGCTCCACCACGCGCGACCGCAACAGCCGCACCTGCCCCAACTGTCCCAGAGCCCCGGCGTGCTCCGCTTGTTGACCGAGAACCCGCAACTCGCCTTCCGGGCTGGCTTGCGCCAGTTGCTCCATGTGGGCGGCGCCGGCGCTGTCTCCCCGCAGGATGGCGGAGCGGGCGAGATCAACGTAAAGCCCAGTGCCGGTGATCTTGCGCTGCTGGGCCTGGGCCAGCAGCGCGTCGGCGTTATCCAACCGGCCCAGGTCGCGGTAGGACCCAGCTCCAACCAGATAGCAATTCAACGTATCCGGTTCGACGCGGATAGCATCCAGGCAGTTCTCTATGGCTTTGTCGTACTGCCCGAGAAATTGGTAGGCCACCGCAACGTTGACTCGCGAGGGCTCGTCGCGCGGGTAGGTTTGCTTCATCAGTTCCCACGCCTGAATGGTTTTTTCAATCTCACCCCGTTCGAAATAATAGTAGGCGGTGATGTAGAGCCGTTCATACTCGCTGGTGCGGTCGCGCAGTTCGAAAGATTTCTGCACCTCTTTAGCTGCCAGAGCGGTTTGCCCGGTGTTGCCCGCTACCACGCCCAGCCGCAGGTGGGCGAGCGCGAAGTTGGGGTCGAGTTCAATCGCACGCTGGTAAAAGGGCATGGAGGCGATGTCTTCCAGTTTGTTGTGCTGGGCGTCGCCCAGGGTGAAGGCTTGCAGGGCCTCGAGGGAGGAGGTGGTGGCTTCATCCAGCGGCTTGTCGAATTTTTGTACCGAGGCCAGAGACTCGCCCAGCTTGCCGCGCAGCGTGGTGGCGGCGCTGCCCAGCGCACTGAGAACCGCATCCTTGCCCTTGGCCTGCTGTTGTACCTGGCCAAGGGAATCGCCGGTGGAGGCGTTCACCGCCTGCAGCGTAACCAGATACTGGTCTCCCAGCAGGGCGATTGAGCCGGTGAGCATGGCCTTGATGCCGTTGCGCTGGCAGATCTCGCGGCCGATATCGCTGGTGATGGGCTGGTCCGGGCCGCGCCCCATGTATTTCAGCGTCTTCTGCACCTGCTGCTCGGGAACCACGTTCAGGAATGGCGATTGCTGCAGGTCCACCGCCAGCGCCTTCTTCAGCGTGCCATCGAAGACGGCATCTCCGGTGGTGTTCACGAAGTCGGTAACCAGGATTGAATCCTTCTCTGTGATGGCGTGGGTGCGCTGCTGATAAATGAAAAAGCCGATGGCTGCGGCTCCGAGCACCAAAACAGCCACCGCCGCATAAAGCCGCCACTTGGGGCGCGCGGGCGGCAGGACGACAGATGACGACCCGGCGCTGACTGCGGATGAACTGCCGGAGGGTGCGGCCGCTACCCGGCTGCTGCTGGCCACGGCCACGGCGGCTGCCGAGCTTGCCGGAGTCAAGCGCGCGGCGGAACCGTGAGCCGGAACCGGGCCGCTGCCTGTTCTGGCGGGCGCGGGTTCATCCTCGCCAATCTCCTGAATCGGGCTGCGCCCTGATTCCAGTTCGCGGCGCACCCGCTTCAGGTCGGCGCGCATGTCGGCAGCGTTCTGATAACGCAACTCCCGATCCTTATCCAGGGCTTTGCTGATGATTTCTTCCAGCTTGGGGGGAATTTCCGGGTTGATGCGAACCGGCGCGGTGGGCGCGCGGTCCAGAATGGCCTGGAAAATGACCGCCGAAGTCTCGCCGCGGAAGGCCACCTTACCGGTAGCCATCTCGTAGAGAACGGCGCCGAAAGAAAACAGGTCAGTGCGGCGGTCGAGGGGCTTGCCCTTGGCCTGCTCCGGGGACATGTAGGCGACGGTGCCCAGGGCCGAGCCCGGGCTGGTCAGGTGTTCCTCGCTGACCACGGTGGGCGCGGAGGTTGCTTCCGTTTGCTGGGCCCGGCCGGAGTATTCCATTTTGGCCAGCCCAAAATCCAGAATCTTGGCGTGGCCGCGGTCAGTCACGAAAATGTTGGCCGGCTTGATGTCGCGATGAATGATTCC
>DASVBI010000579.1:0-3306 GCA_036375915.1 Terriglobales bacterium
TTTCCGCAACCGGGGCGACGGCACTTTCGAGGACGCCAGCGCCGCCACCGGCCTGCTCGGCCTGAGTCGCATGTGGAACGGGTGGGGTTGCGGCCTGGTGGACCTGGATAACGATGGCTGGCTGGATCTGTTCGTGGCCAACGGCGGTTTGGACAGCAACGAACCCCAACCCAACCGTGTTTTTCACAACCAGGGCGGGCGGTTCAGCGACGTTTCGGCGGAAGCAGGAGCGGATTTCGCAAACCGTGCGCAGCTGCATCGCGGAGCCGCCTTCGCCGATTTCGACAATGACGGACGCATAGACGTTGCCGTCACCGCGCTGAATGCACCCGTCGAACTCTGGATGAACCGCAGCCCTCTGCGCAACTGGCTGCGGTTGAAGCTGAAAGGCAGGCGCAGCAACCGCTCTGCCCTGGGCGCACGCGTGATTTGCCGCGCCGGCCGGCAAATGCAACTACGGAGTGTGAATAACAGCGTGGGCTATGCCTCTTGCAGCGACCTGCGGGTGCACTTTGGCCTGGGAGAGGAACGCAAGGCGATGCTGGAAATCTATTGGTCGTCCGGCACCGTGCAGCGCCTCACCGATGTCTCGGCAAATCAGCAACTTGAGATCACAGAACCGAATCCGGCGCCGGCTCAAGCCCGGCCACGCGCTCCTTCCCAGCCTGCTGGTTAAACGCAAGAAATATCCTGATCACGCATAGATAGTGGAACCGCGGTGGGAGAACATAACTGCCCACAATGGGGACGTGGGTTAACTCAAGCAAAAAGAGCGGGAGGTCGCATTATGCAACCCGGCACACGGCGGAACACTTTTTGGCGGCTGGCGCTATTGGTAGCGCTGACCGCGGGATTGTTCTCGGGCACGACTGCGTTTCTGCAGGCGCAATCCACCAACGGCCAGATCAGCGGAATCGTGGCCGATTCCAGCGGCGCGGCTGTGGTTGGAGCCAAAGTAAGCGCGACCAACACCGCCACGGGGGTGGTCTACACCAGCACCAGCAACAGCTCCGGCGTTTACGTCCTCCCGCAATTGCTGCCCGGGCCATACCGCATCACGGTGTCGCAGAAGGGCTTTGGGGTGCAGGAGCGCTCCGGGTTGCAGCTCCGGACCGGCGACCGGCTGGCACTGAACTTTAGCCTCAACCCAGGCATGGTGCAGCAGACCGTAACCGTGAATGAAACCATTCCCCTGATGAATGCCGATCAGTCCGCCAGCGCCTCGGTGCTCGACAACAAAATGATCACCGAGCTGCCCCAGCTTAACCGCAATACTCTGGACCTGACCTCGGTCACTCCCGCCATGCAGGGACAGGGGCCGCTCAGCAACAAGATCCAGAGCTTGGGCAATGCCGCCTATCTCATTGCTAACAACGGCAACTCCTACTCCGTGGCCGGCGGCCAAGTGAACGGCACCAGCATCTCCGTGGACGGAAACCAGCTCCAGGACCAGGAGTTCAATGCTGTAAACCGCTCTATTCCCACTCCCGACGCGGTGGGCGAATTTCGCGTGGAGAGCGGCGTGCTCACCGCCGATAAGAGCCGCTATTCGGGCGGAATTATCTCCATCAACACCCAGAGCGGCACCAACCAGTTCCATGGCCGCGTGTTCGAATATTTCCGCAACCAACTGCTCAACAGCAATGACTGGATGAACAACGCGCTCGCAGTGCCGCGGCAGGCTTTTCATCAGAACAACTATGGCGTTTCCGTCGGCGGACCCCTCATCATCCCCCATCTTTACTCCGGCAAGAACAAAACCTTCTTTTTTGTGGGATGGGAGGGCGAGCGCTTCACCCAAAGCCAGAATATTGAGAGCTCCGTACCCACACTGCTCAATCGCCAGGGCAATTTCTCTCAGACGGTGATCAATTTCAACAATGGGCAGCCGGTGTTCGCCAAGATCTTCGACCCCTTCCACGGCTTCACGGATTCCTCGGGAAACTGGGTGCGGCCGGAGTTTCCCAACGACACCATTCCCCTGCAGAGTTCGGGGGTTTCCCAGCAGAGCGCTCTGTTTCTGAATTACCTGAATCTGTGGCCGCTGCCTAATCACGCGCCTGCTGCCGACAGTGATCACATTGACAACTACTACTCGTCCATCCGCGCCAGCCGTCCAACCGACCGCTATTTCATTCGACTCGACCACAACCTGACAAACAACCAGCACCTGAACTTCAGTTTGAGCCGCTCCGCCATGACCGACAGGATTGGCGCTCCCTTCTTCCACGCCGCGGGCTCGGTCACCACCGATTACGACTGGAGCGGCAGTGCGCAATACAACTGGGTGGTCTCGCCAACCTCCATTCTCGATCTGCACCTCGGTTTTGGTGTCGCGCGCTTGTACAGCAACGGCGTTTCTGGATATGGCGCCAGCCCTGATCCCAGCATCGATACCACGCAATGGCCCTTCGATCCGCTTATCCTCAACAACCCGGAGCGCGGCACCTCCCAGATTCCGCCCGGCCTGAACCTGGGCGGCCCGTTCGGATACACCGGCGTAGGCGGCTCGGAGTTCGACACTTTCATCAATCAAACCACCAATGGCAGCGTGGCTTTCACCAAGGTACTGCGCCGGCACACCATCAAGGTCGGCTATGAGCAGTATTTCGAACGCTTCGATGAGAATGGCGGCGACCATACCGGCGTAGCCTGGGTAAATCCCGGCGGCGGCTCAAACCAGTTCTGGAACAACAACGACGGCCTGACCGGCAGTCCCCTGGCCGAGCTTATGATGGGCTCCTCCAATTTCTTCCAGTGGGGCAACTGGAATATCGCGCCCTACGGATGGAATGAAGGCGCCTATGTTATGGACGACTGGAAGGTGAATGACAAGCTGACGGTGCAGATGGGCCTGCGCTGGGACCATGATGGCTCCCGCCGCTCGCGCTATCCCAAAGGCAGCTTGACTTACGATATCAACGCCAAGAACGTACTCACGCCCAACGCGGGATGGAATTGGAATCAGGTGGTATCCGCCGTTCCCTCGCTCGCCGGAATGGCGTCGCCACAATGGCTTTCCCAGGGCGCCACCGGCCGGGTAGCCCTGCTGGATACGCCGGAGTATCCGCGCACCAATCTCTACAGTACGGATTGGTTGAACTTCCAGCCTCGCTTAGGGCTGGCTTATGCCCTGAACAGCAACACCGTGCTGCACGCCAGCGCCGGTATTATTTATCAAGGCTTGGCCGGCCTCTCTACCGACTGGTTCAGCTTCTACTACAATTCCATTACCTTCAATCAGATTTCAAGCCTGGATGGCCAGCACTGGATCAGCGAGTTCGGGCGCGACCACGGGCTGGGCAC
>DASVBI010000477.1:0-9898 GCA_036375915.1 Terriglobales bacterium
CTCCTGATTCTCGGCAGTTATCTCAAATCGCGGCTGTTCCCCTCGCGCACGGAGCAGACCCTGGAGCAATGGGTCTGCAACCGCTTTGGTTCCCGCCTCTACAAGGCTTTTTTCAAAACCTATACGGAAAAGGTTTGGGGCGTCCCCTGTGCCGAGATTCATGCCACCTGGGCCGCCCAACGCATCAAGGGCTTGTCGCTGGTGTCGGCCCTGCGGCACGCATTCCGCAACGGCGGTGAGCACAACGTGAAGAGCCTCATCTCCAGCTTCTACTATCCGGAGCGCGGGCCGGGACAGATGTGGGAACTGCTGGCCGACCGGCTGCAACAACTTGGACAACCGGTTCTGCTGGAACAACGGGTGATTCGCGTAGTGCATCATGGCGGGCGCATCGAAAAGGTGGTGACCGCCGGAGCACAGGGAGAGGAGCACTACTATGGCTCCGATTTCATCAGCTCTATGCCCATTCGCAGTCTGGTTCGTGCCCTGCAACCCGCCGCGCCCACAGAGGTGGTTCGCGCCGCTGAGTCGCTGCGCTATCGCGATTTTCTTACCGTAGTTCTCATCGTCAACCGCAAGCACGTCATTCCCGATAACTGGATCTACGTGCATGATCCGTCGGTAAAAGTGGGCCGTATTCAGAACCTGAAGAACTGGTCGCCGGCTATGGTGCCCGACGACGCAAAGACCAGCCTGGCCATGGAGTACTTCGTCTTCAAGAATGATGAAATGTGGAATTGCGCGGATGCGAAGCTCATCAAGTTGGCCACTCGGGAGATCGTGAAATTGGGACTTGTGCGCGAGGACGAAATCGTGGACGGCACAGTTGTACGCATGCCCAAGGCTTATCCCATGTACGACAACGGCTGGCTGGAGAAAGTAGACCTTATCCACCGCTACCTGGATGCCAACCTGCGCAATTTGCAACTCGTTGGCCGTAATGGCATGCACAAATACAACAATCAGGACCACTCCATGATGACCGCGCTCTACGCCGCCCGTAACATCATGGGCGCGAATTACGACCTCTGGGCGGTGAATACCGAGCCTGAATACCACGAGGAGAAGAGCTCGAGCCCGGATAGTTCGGAATACCGCCGGCCTCCTTATGCCGAACCGCCGCGCATCAAAAGTCAGATTGCTTAAGGCCAGTTCAGCTGGAACCGAGACTCATGAGTACCAAGTTTGATCCTGCGGAGACGGAGACGGCGGAATTCGCGAGCCGAGGCCCCGCGGTTCACCGCCAGGTAGTTGACGGCAGCCTTCGCATCCTCATGGCTGAAGGACTGATCCTGCCCACCGGCCTGATCACAGCGGCGTTCTTGACCCGTCACCTGGGACCCGCCAAATACGGCCTGTTCACCTTGGCTTCCGTCGTGGTGTTGTGGATTGAGTTCTTAGTCACCTCAGCGTTTTCCCGGGCTGCGATCAAGCTTATTGGACACGCCGAAGACTGGCGGCCATGGGGTGGCACCCTGGTCCGGTTTTACATGGTGGCAGGCACGCTGGCGGCCGGGCTGCTTTGGCTGGTAAGCGGCGAACTGGGGCGCCTCCTCGGCGAGCCTGCTATGGCTGGTTACTTGCGCCTCTTCGCGCTCGATATTCCGATCTTCAGCCTGGCCACTGCGCATCGCGACATCCTGGTGGGAATGAGGCGTTACCACGAGCGGGCGCTGGCCAGCGCCGTGCGCTGGATCAGCCGCCTGGTTCTGATCGTGGTGCTGATCTGGGCAGGCCTGTCCGTGCGGGGGGCCATCTGGGCCATGATCGGAGCCTCCCTCCTCGATTTCGCGATGGCGCGCTATTACGCCCGGCCGCCGCTCTGGGGACGCTTTCCCGTGCGCCTGCGACAGCTATGGGAATACGCCCTGCCCCTGTTCCTGGCGGGCGTGTCCATGAGGCTGTTCGATAAGCTCGATTTGTTCGTGCTCAAGGTGCGGGGCGCGAGCGCCGCGACCGTCGGGCTGTATGGGGCGGCACAAAACCTGACCGTCGTGCCGGCGCTGATCGGAACCGCCTTTGCCCCGGTGCTGCTTGCCGCTCTTACTCATACCATGCGGAGCGGCGACGAAAACCTGGCCCGCGAAGTAGCCCGGGATGCGGTGAGATTTACCCTTGCTCTTCTGCCCTTCGCCGCCCTGGTCGCGGCAGCCTCGCCCGCCATCGCCTCGCTGGTGCTGGGACAGGCGTTCGCGCCGGCGGCGCCATTTCTGGCGCTTCTGATCTTTGCCGGTTTCGCCAGGCTGCTGGTGTCGGTGAACCTTTCTATCCTGATCGCCGCCGAGCGTCCACGCTGGGTATTGCTGTTGACCGGCCCCGTGGTTCCGGTGGCAATAGCCGCATACGTGGTGGCGATTCCGCACTGGGGAGCTCGGGGCGCCGCGCTCACCACCACTGCGCTTACCGTATTTTTGACAATTTCTTCGCTGGCCGCGGTGTACCTGGCGTGGGGAATAAAGCCCTCCACGTCGAGCATGGCCAGGACAGCGCTCTTCTCCGTGATGGTTTATGCGGCCGCGCTGGCGTGGCCGGCAACGGGCATTATGCTGCTGGTCAAGCTGACCGTTATCGGCGCACTCGTACCCGTCGCCTACTTCGCCAGCGGCGAGTTCGGGCGTGGCGAAATCGGCTTGCTGCGCTCGGTGGTGCGGCCGGAAATATCCGGGTCAGGCGAGTCCCCCAGGCCGGACTTCGCGCCCACGCCCAAATTGCTTGGCAAGGGTTGGCGCTTCCTGGCCGGAATCAAATATTGAACCAGCGCAAAACGGCGCCTCGGATTTTTGCCTACCTCCGCAACCGTAGGTTGCCGCAGAGCGGCGCCGGAACTCGCTCATCAAAGGAGCCTGCTGTGCAAGACGGTGTCCCGAGATTTTTCCCACGCCGGGCGAACAGATTGCACACTGCCTCTCCGTCTCAAAATTATAAGTCTCTCAAAAAACGAGGTTTAGCCCAATTTCCTATTGGAATTTTCCTTGCCCTTCCAGCCCGGAGAACTCGAGGCATGAGTGTGGAACTCGCCCATTCCATTCGGGGAAGAAGATCCGTACGCGCCTTCCAGGACAAGCGTGTGTCCGACACCGCAATCAGACAATTGCTCGATTTGGCGCGGCGGGCTCCTTCTTCGATGAACGGTCAGCCCTGGCACTTTATTGTGGTAAGGCGTCCCGACCTGAAGCGCACCCTGGCGAAGATCAAGAACCGATACTGCCCTGCTGACAAGGCTGCCTACCACGCTGATTTTCTGGAACAGGCACATGTGGTTGTTGTGTGCGTGGAAAAACAGAGATCTCATGATCGCGACGTAGAAAACGCCGCTCTTGCGGCGGCGATTTTTATGCTGGCGGCGCATGCGAAAGGTCTGAGCAGCGTGTACATGTCGGCCTACCAGAAAGACGCTCCCGGCCTGGCGAAGGCAATTCGAAAGCTTTTCCGTCTCCCCCGAAACGTTGTTCCAGTCACGATTCTTCCTTTTGGGTATCCGGCAGCAAGACCGGCGAAGAAGGAACTTCGGAATCTGGAGGAGATGATCCATTTTGAACAATTCTAACGGGTGTTTTGAGAAGCACATTGATCATCGCTACCCTGCGGATCGCAGCATAGTCCTGCGCTACAAAGACCATTTCTGTTTCGGCAATACGGCGCAGGAGGACGAAAACTTCAAGCAATGTCTGGAAAAGACCAGCATCCGGGAGGGCGCCAGAATTTTTCCGCTGTTCTCGCACCGGGGCGTGGAGGTCCATGTGCTGGATGAGACTTCCGCGATGCATACCGGCACCCTGAAATCCACCGATGGTTGCATCACCATTGCCAAGTGCAAATCCAAGGGCTATGAGCGGATCGTATTCGAGTCGGGCGCTAACACCGGAACAGCGCTCACCGAATACGGCGTGCACGCTGGTCTGGAAACTTACTTCTTTCTTCCCGAAGAAAATCTTCTGCTGCTCAGGAAGAAGACTTTTGCTTCGCCGCGGGCACATCTGGTGTCCGTGGACCACCCAGGACGGGTCAAACGCGCTGCCGGGTTATTTGCCAGGCTGCACAATATCAGGCACGTGCCTGAGACCGGCTGGCGCTATGAGGCATCCCGGTTCCGTGGTTGCTTTGTGCTGGAACATGTCCTGGCGCACGGCGCTTTCGACTGGATGACCCAAAGCATCAGCGCCGCGTTCGGGCCAATCGGAATTTATTCTGTCCTCGCGCGATGGCAGACGCAAGCGGGAAGGCTGCCGCGGTTCTTAGGAGTTCAGCAGAAGGCTAACTGCCCAATGTACCGGGCCTGGAAAGCCAATGCGCGCGAGGTGGCGCCGGTGCCGGTTCGTTCCACTGGCAACTTGTTGACCAGGTCAATGTACGATTTCGCTCCCCACACCTACGGCACCTTCCACGATCTCATGGAACTGTTGAATGAAACCCAGGGAGAGCTGACAACCATCACTCATGAGGAATTCTATGAGTTCCTGAATCGCAGCTTCGAGGGGAAGACCATTGCCGAGGTGCTGGAGCAGAACGGCATCAAAGTAGGCCCACGGATCGTGGAGACGACAGGGCTGATGTGCCTGGCAGGAACGTTTAAAGAAATCGAGCGTGGAACGATTCCTCGCGGCGCCAGAATACTATGCTGCCTGACAAGTGGAACACAGACCGCGGACGGGCAGGCCCAGCCCGAGCGGCGAATTGCCACCTCATTCAACGCCGCCAGACTGGCTGCCGAAATAGCGATATGAAAACGCAGCCAAAAGTCATACTGAAAGACGCCACTCTGCGCGAGGGCCTGGACGTGCCGAACGTCGTGTTCTCGCCGGCGCAGAAATGCAACATCGCCCGGTGGGTGCAAGCAATCGGCGTGCCCGAGGCAGAGGTGGTGGCGCCGAGCCGTGTATTGAGGGATCTGGAAGATGCCAAGACGCTCAAAAAGAATGGCCTGGTCATCCGCCTGTCGGGCCTGATCTACGCAAGTTCCAGCGACTGCGGCCAGGAAATTGATGCCGCTTCCAGGGTCTTGGACCGCTTTGATCTGCTGATGCCGGTTTCACCAGAACGGGCCCCGTGTGAACCAAAGGAAAAGTTGCGCCTTCTCAAGCGGGTTGTCAACCGAGCGGCTCAGACTAAAGCTGATTTCGGCGTCGGATTCCCGCATTGCTTTCAAGCCGACATGGGCTTGGTGATGGAATTGGCGGAAGACGCCGCCCGTGGCGGCGCGCGCCGGATCACGCTCTACGATACCAATGGCTCGCGCGATCCTTTCGAGGTTCACAAATTTGTGACGCGGATCAAACACACAGTGGATGTGCCGATCTTCTTCCATGGTCACAACGACTTGGGCATGGCAACCGCCAACTCCCTGGCCGCCGTTCAGGCGGGAGCAGACGGTCTGGATGTAACCGTGAACGGACTTGGCGACCGGGCTGGGAACACGCCGCTGGAGCAGATTGTGGCCGTCCTTCACCTCAAAGGCTTCTTCAGCGGGGTCAGGCTCGAGGCAGTCAAGGAACTGTGCGACAGGGTCGCCGGGGAAAGTGGCTTGAATATCGCAAAGCTTGCCCCTGTAGTGGGCGAGTATATTTGCTGGCACCGCTCGCCCAGCCACCTGCACAATCCGTCGCTTTTTGAGGCCTTTGATCCGAAGCTGTTTTGTGCAACACGGCAGTTGGTCGAAACCCGGCCGCAAGAAGGCAACACCACGGCCGCATCCCACGGTTCGAACGGCAGAGAACATCTCAACAAATAAATGACAGAAGGCGCACAGGCACTGGTGTCGGGCTCCGAAGCCGAGCCCTCTCCCCGCCTGGTTGCTTTTGCCGACGAAGCGATCGAGCAATCCCTGCCCAGTCGCTTTGAGGAGCAGGCGTGCAAGTTCCCGGAGCGCCTGGCGGTGAAGACGAGCAAATGCTCGCTCACGTATCGGGAACTGAACCATGCGGCCAATCGAATCGCCCGGGCCATCCTGCAACGGTGCGGCCACGGACCGCATCCGGTTGCCTGCTTGTTTTCAGACGATGCGTTCTGGGTCGCCACCATCCTGGGTATTTTGAAAGCCGGGAAAATGTATGTGACTTTGGATCCCGAGCATCCTCCGTCGAGAACAGAGCAGGTGTGGCGTGAGGCGCAGGCGCCGCTGCTTGCTACCGACACCCCCAACCTGGCAGCAGCGCGGCGACTTTCAGGCGCGGTTGAGCCCTTGAACGTCGAATCCATTGACACCTTTTCGGACGAGAACCTCGGCCTTAACCTTGCCCCCGATTCTTTGGCCTGCATTCTCTTTACCTCCGGATCAACGGGGCAGCCCAAAGGCGTCGTCCACAACCATCGCAACCTCCTGCACAACATAAAAAACCATACCAACACACTTCAAATCACCGCCCAAGACCGCCTATCGCTGCTGTCGTCGCGCACCACTGCACAAGCCGCCACTGGAACCTACTCAGCCCTGCTAAATGGCGCGGCCCTCTGCTTTTTCCGGCTAAAAGAAGAGGGGCTGGAACGCCTGGCCCGCTGGCTCAGCGATGAGCAGATTACCATCTATCATTCCAGCGCCTCTATTTTTCGTCATTTCGCGGCTTCTCTGGCGGGCAAGTCGTTGTTTCCGGGATTGCGCGTTGTCAAGCTGGGCAGTGAACCGATATCGAGCCGGGAACTGCAGTTGTTTAAAGCCCACTTTTCTCCCGACTGCCTGTTCGTTAACGCGTTGAATTCCACCGAGACGGGAATGATCCGCCAGTACAGGACCAGAAATGGCAGCGTTGAGGGAAACATCGTGCCGGTAGGGTACGGTGTCCCCAACATGGAAGTGCTGGTGCTGGGCGATGATGGGCGCTCGGTTGCCCCCGGAGAGGTGGGAGAGATTGTCGTTCGCAGCCGTTATCTGGCCGTGGGCTACTGGCAGAAGCCGGAACAGAGCAAGGCTGCCTTTGCGGCTGATTCGGCCGGAAGCGATCTGCGGCTGTTTCGAACCGGCGATATTGGACGGCTCCTTTCCGATGGCGCGTTGGTCCATTTAGGCCGAAAGGACTCGCGGGTAAAGATCCGCGGCAACCGCGTGGAGTTGGCCGAAGTTGAAGCGGCGCTGCTGGTTGTGACAGGGGTAAAACAGGCGGTGGTAGCCGCTCAAGAGGACGCGCGCCTTGACCGCATTCTGGTGGCCTACGTTGTCCCCGAGGCGGTGCAGGCTACCACGCCGATCCTTCTGCGCCGTGCCCTGCTGGAGCGGCTGCCCCGCTACATGGTGCCCTCCCTGTTCGTTCTTCTTGATGAACTTCCTGTGACGCCGCAGGGCAAAATCGACCGCCGGGCTGTACAAGAACAGCGAGTGAGAGTGGATTCCCTTGAGCCTCGTGACGATACCGAGGCACAACTGGTTGAAATTTGGAAGAACCTCCTTGGGGTGGATCACGTCGGTATCCGAGATGATTTCTTTGATCTCGGCGGCGATTCTCTGCTGGCTGCCAGTCTTCTGTTTCAAATCGAGCAGACATTCGGAAAGGAACTCTCTCCGTCTCTCCTGGTGAATAACGCCACCATCGAACGCCTGGCGAATGCTCTTGTAGAACAATGGACGGCCGAGCCTTCCTCCTGGTTGGCAGGCGGGAAACAGCCCGCTTCCGGCAGGCCATTCTTCTATCTTCATGGCGATTATTCCGGCGCCGGTTTGTATTCCATCAGGCTGGCTCGTCTTTTAGGAGAGGAGTTCCCGTTTTACGCACTGCAGCCTCTCAAGCGATTTGAAACGCCTCTTCCTGCCAGCATTGAAGCAATGGCCTCCGCCCATTTGGAGACTTTGCTGGCAGTCCAGCCCCACGGACCGTATCTCCTGGGAGGTTATTGCAATGGCGGCTTGGTCGCCTTCGAACTCGCGCAACAGCTGCTTCGCCGGGGCGAAGCAGTGGACCTGCTGTTCATCTTCGATACCGTAGCCCACAACAGCAAAACCTCGCTGGCAACCAGGCTGCTGCAACTGGCTGCAAGAGTGCCTAACCTCAGCGACGAAGAAACGCGTGACCTGGTCCTGCGGAAAAATCTCTTCAAGGCCTACTGGAAGGAGATCTCCGGCCGGAAGCGGCTGCAGTTTATTCTCGACAACAGAGCAATGATAAAGGAGGAGGCTGCCAAGTGGCTGCGGAGAACCTTTGTCCGGGGTGGGCAGCACCGAAATGGCGATGGCATCCGCCAGTGCGGGCCGGCGGCTTCAAACACGCCGGACCTATTCGAACAGAAGCAGGCTGAGTACACTTTCCATTTCCGCAGACTGGTGCGGGGTTATGTGTCGCAGCCCTACCCTGCTCCCATAACGCTGCTGGTCTCCGAAGGGCGCACCGGCGCCCACACTGACCCTACTCTGGGTTGGAGCAAGGTGTCGCCCCAACTTGATCTTCACATTATTCCAGGAGACCATCACACGTGCCTCACCGGGCACCTGAATGTTGTCGCTGCAATCTTGAGGTCACGTCTGGAGAGAGTGCAGCGGCAGCAAGAACCGTGCACTGCATAATTCCCGCCGGGCCACCCTGATCGCGACCATACGTTGCGCGGCCTCGGAAGTTGTTGATTTGGCTGCAGTCCCAGGTGGCAGCCACGTCACGGCTTTTGCGGAACGACTTCTCCTTCTGCTCCCAACTATCTCAGCCGAGCATATTCCGCCTTGGCTTGCTTCAAAAGGGGGATGTCGGGGTCGGCATCTCTCCATAGGGTAAAGAAATCCTGATACGCGGAACGGGAGTTGTCGGTGTGGCCCTGCACGGCGTACGCGCGGGCGAGACCGAGGCGGGCAAGTGCTCCGAGCGGGTAGTTGAAGGTGACGCCGCGGTGATCCAGAATTTTTGCAAATTCTTTGGCAGCGTCGTCTCCTCGATGCAAAAGCACGTCGGCCTGTCCACGCAGATAGGCCGGATAAAGGGATCCGCCAAGCTGGAACAGGGGAGACGGCTCTCCTAACTCGTACGGAGCCGTGGTCTGTAGCATCTCGATCGCCTTGGCGGGATTCCCACGATTGATTTCGATGGCTGCATGGATGGTGGGAAGCCAATATCCATTCATCAGGGTGTCGTGAGGAAAACGCTTTGCCAGGTCCTGTGCCATCTGCAGTGCTTGAGGTAAGGCGCCGACTCTGGCCGAAGCCAGTGCCGCGAGGGTCTGCACATCGCGCGTGGAGGCCATCCCCAGTGCAGACGCGAGAGCTCTGCGAGCCTGTACCCCGTTTCCTAGTTCTGCCTCGCGCAGAGCTGCATTGATCTGCCATCCGGCCGCAGTTTCTTTTTCGTCGCTGCGCCAAGCAGACGCGACGGCGCGTAGCGAAAGGGCTCTTGCTTTTGAGAGATGTCCGTAATAGGCCTCCGTATCTGAGGCGAACGAAAGCAGCACGTCTTCCGCTCCCGGTTTGCCGGCTGCCCAGGCAACCTGGCGCTGCATCTCAGTCACATCCTGCTGGAGAAAAGCAATTCCGTATAGATTGCCGTGCAAACCGATTTCATCGACGTTGCGGGCCAGTACCTTTTGATAGGCGGCTTTGGCTTCATCCAGCCGATTCAGGGCAGCGTAAGCTACAAGCAGATTGCTATAACCGATGGCATTATCCGGTTCCAGGCGAAGGTGCTCAAGAGTCTGTGACAATGCTTTTTCGTAATTTCCCAGATAGAGATTGATGACACCCAAATTGCCGGGAGGCTCTGCGTCTCGTGGATAAGCCCGCGCCCAGAGCTCATAGGTCTCACTGCCTTTCAGCAAATCTCCCTCAAAGTAGCTGTGGTAGGCAGCAGAAATGCGCAGCTTTTCTCGCTCGCTGACGCGATCGCGCAAGTCATAGCCACGTTGAAAGTTCTGGTTTGCCAGAGCGGAGTCGCCAACATTGGAATAGGAGATGCCCAACGCCGTGTAGGCAACCGCAAAATTTGGATCAAGTTCAATG
>DASVBI010000652.1:0-2652 GCA_036375915.1 Terriglobales bacterium
GGTTCGGAAATCGGTATTGAACATCTGCCTTCCCAATTTGCCGCCTGGCCCGAGGCTGAGGCGGGCAGTTCGTTCGACGAGGAAGTTCGCAATTTTAAGCGCCGTTTGATCCTGCGCACTCTCGCCGAATGCGGCAATAACAAGGTTCAAGCAGCGCGTTTTCTTAAGATCGCCCGTTCTTCCATTCACCGCCTGATAGAAGAACTCGATATTCCTCCCACCGTGCACTGAGAATCTCTTTCTGCCCGTGGGAGATGTACTTCCGTTACTTGGAGCCATGTCCCATCCCCCCTAGCATGGTAAGGGTACCTGTCGCCACTTTTTATGCCTGTCGCAACAGTTGGAATTCTGGCTTCTGAAAGCGAGCAACTGGATTTACTGCAGACCGTGGTAGATGCCGCCGCGGTCGGCCGCACTGTGCTCAAGGACGCGCTGCCTGACCTGGAGTCGTTCACCCTCAAGGTTCGAGAACTCAAACCTCAGGTGCTGTTGGTTGACATTCCGGCGCGCAACCCCGCCCCGGCACTCAGCGCCATTGAGCGGCTTCATGCCGAGTTCCCCCAATTGGCTATTTTCGCCTGTGGCGACATGATGAAGCGCCAGGTCATTGTGGAAGCAATGCGCACCGGAGCGTGCGAATTTCTTGACCGCCCGCCCAGCACCCACAGCCTGGTGGAGGCGTTTTCCAGGCTCCAGGCGACGCGCCGCAAGCCAACGGACGATCCCAATCGGGGGCGCGTTATCGCCGTGCTCAATGCCAAGGGTGGCTGCGGAGCTACCACGGTCGCTGTTAACCTGGCGGTGGCCCTGAACGAATCCCATGGCAATAGCCTTCTCGTGGACTTGGCTCCTATCGGTCATGCCGCCCTGCACCTGAACGCCAAGCCCAATTTTGGCGTCCTGGATGCTTTTCAGAACTGCCATCGCCTGGACAGTTCGCTGCTCGACGGCTTTGTTACCCGCTGCGACTCCGGCGTTCACCTGCTCGGGGCTCCGCAAGTGCCGACTCCGCTCAAACCGGCGGAGGACGAGGTGAGCCGGCTTTTCGACCTGGTAGTGAATCATTACAAGTACGTGCTGGTGGACCTGTCGTCCCGTCTTGATCCGCTGTCGCGGATGGTGTGCGCCTTCGCGGATACGATCCTCCTGATCGCGGAAACCGATATGATTGCGCTGCTGTGGAACGCCGCCCGGGTGCAGAGCTATCTGGGAGAGGCCTCTTCGCGCGATAAAGTGCGGCTGGTGCTCAACCGTTTTCGCAAAACTCCCGAATTCAGCGATGCCGACGCCGAAGCAGCCGCCGACGCCCGTATTTTGTGGAAGATTCCCAGCCAGTATTTCGTGGTGGGCAGCGCCATTGACCGGGGAACGCCCGTGGCCTTGCAGAAGAACACTGACGTAGCCCGCTCGTTTCGCGGCCTGGCGGCCCTGCTGGCGCAGGACCAGAGCCGGCCTTCGCGACGGCTCTTGAATAGCGAGTACGCCAGCCGTATTCGCGCCTTCTCCACCTGAACCCGCGGCTTCCCTCATATAATGCTGCTGTCGCAGACCGGCAGCCGGAAGCGCCTTCCTGGTGCGCGATCTGGCTGTGTGTTTCTGCTCGCATCTAACAGGCCGCATGCGCACGAATTTGACAGCATTGATGGCGGAGTCTGTGGGCTTAGCGGAATGCCTCGACCGCCTGGCCGCACGCAGGCACGCGGATCGTCCGGTTTCCAGCTATCGCCTGCAGTTCAACCGCGAGTTTCGCTTCGCGGATGCGCGTGCCCTGGTGCCTTACTTGCGCGCTCTCGGGATCACGCACTGTTACGCCTCCCCATTGCTGAAAGCCCGCACCGGCAGCGCTCACGGCTATGACATCACCGATCACAACAGCCTCAACCAGGAGATCGGCAGCGAAGAAGAATTTCAGGCGCTGGTTTCTGAACTCCATGCCAACGGCATGGCCCTGATTCTGGACACTGTGCCCAATCACATGGGCATTGGACATAGAGATAATCCCTGGTGGCAGGATGTGCTGCAGAACGGACGCAGCTCTGCTTATGCCGACTTCTTCGACATTGATTGGGAGCCCCTCAAGCCCGAGCTTCGCGACCGGGTTCTCTTTCCCGTGCTGGGCGGCTCCTACGGCGACGAGTTGGAGCGCGGGCATTTGCATTTGAAATTTGACGGCGGCTTTTTCGTCCAGTATTTCGACAAGCGCATGCCCGTGGACCCGCAAACTGTTCCCTTGATTTTTGAGCCCCTGGGGGACCTGCGCGTCCAACCTGTCGAAATTCCGGAGGCCGACCGCCCAGAACTTGAAAACATTCTTTTCGAGCTGCGCCAGCTGCCCCCCAGCAACGCCACCGCCACCCAGCTGGTGAACCGCCGCCGCAACGACGCGCCCGTCTTGCTGGACAGATTGCGGCGGTTGGCGGAATCATCCCAGCCCGTTGCTTCGCTCATTGAAGCCGCCTTGTCTGCCCTGAACGGCGAACCCGGCCTGCCCCGCAGCTTCGATTCCCTGCACCGCCTGCTCGATGCCCAGCCTTATCGTTTGGCCCACTGGCTGGTCTCCGGCGAAGAAATCAACTACCGCCGCTTTTTCGATGTCAACGATCTGGCGGGCTTGCGCATGGAGAACCCGAAGGTGTTCGCCGCCACTCACCA
>DASVBI010000229.1:0-3315 GCA_036375915.1 Terriglobales bacterium
GGCCAGCACTCCCGGCCCGCCGGCGTTGGTCAGAATGGCCAGGCGCGGGCCCTGCGGGCGCGGCTGCTTGGAAAGAATGTCCGCTAAATAGAACAAGTCGGCGATGGAGGTCACGCGCAGCACGCCGCAGCGCCGGAAGGCCGCGTCCAGCACCTCGTCGCTGCCGGTCAGCGCTCCGGTATGCGAAGCCGCCGCCACCGCCGCTGCTTCCGTGCGCCCCGCCTTGATCACGATGATGGGCTTGGTCAGCGATACTTCGCGCGCCGCCGAAAGAAAACTGCGCGCGTTGCCCACCGACTCCATGTACATCACGATCGAGTGCGTGCGCGGGTCATTGCCCAGGTAGTCAATCAGGTCGCCCCAGTCCACATCCAGCATGGAGCCGATAGAGACGAAGGCGCTGTAGCCCACCATCTCCCGCTGGCTCCAGTCCAGCACCGCCGTGCACAGCGCTCCGCTCTGGCTGATGAAGGCCACATTGCCCGGCCGCGCCATGGTTTGCGCGAAGGTGGCGTTCAGCCCGCTCAGCGGGTTCATCACCCCCAGGCAGTTGGGGCCGATCACCCGCAGCCGGGTGCCGCTCATCCTCTCCAGGATCTGCCGCTCCAGGTCTTTGCCGTGCTCGCCGTGCTCCTTGAAGCCGGCCGAGATCACGATGGCGCCTTTCACGCCCGTCTCTATGCACTCCCCGATTACGGCCGGCACCGTGTCTGCCGGGGTGACGATTACCGCCAGCTCCACCTGCTCCGGCACCGCCGCCAGCGAGCGGTAGGCCTTGATGCCCAGCACGCTGCCGCGATTGGGATTGATGGGATACACCGTGCCCCCAAAGGGGGTGCTCAGCAGGTTCCACAGGATGGTTCGGCCCACGCTGCCCTGGCGCTCGGTGGCCCCTACCACAGCCACGCTCTGGGGTTTGAAAATCGCATCCAGGGGATGCTCTTCGGCCCGCAGCACGTCCTGGGAACGGTCGCGCGCCGGCTTCGGCTTGGGAGGTTTCATGGCTGTTGTATCCATAATGAGGCCAGTCTAAGGAGTTACGGTGGTGACTCGATGTGCCCGCCGTCACATCCGGAACCTTAAAATTATAGGTCCGTAACTTACTGATGTGCAAATACTTACATCGCCGGGCCCAGTCGCCAGCGCCGGGCTTTCCCGTTTTGGACCGGCCCCCCTGGCAGCCAACAATTTTGCGCCCGGCCAGCAACTTTTGTTGCGGGATGAGGTTTATACCGTGTGAGGACAATCACCTGCGGTCCCAAGCAAGTGCGTCCTGAATGCCCGTAAATCTCTAAGGAGAGTTTAGGAAAATGAAGAAGCTGCTCACATTGCTGTTCGCTGCCTCGATGTTGCTCGGCGTGGCCGTGGCCCAGGAAGCTGGTTCCACCGCTGCTCCCGCACCTCAGAAGATGTCCAAGGCCGAAAAGAAGGCTGCCAAGAAGGAAAAGAAAGCCAGCAAGAAGGCTGCCAAGAAGGCCAAGAAGGAAGCGAAGACCCCTTCGCAGAAGTAGTTAACCGTCTCTTAGACTCTCCCCGGCTTGCGGGCCGGGGATTTTTTTGCTCATTTTTGCCCCTTTTGACCCCTAAAGGTGTGGTTTTGGGGGTGCTTTTGGGGGGCGATTTTGGGGTTTCTGGGGGCAGCACAGGATTCGCGGCAGCTCGCGATTTTTGTGATTCAGGGGCCAAAAACGTAGTAGAATCCGCGCATTATTGCTGCCAGTTCCCGGGGCAGCGGTGGGGAATTCATAAACGCCCGTTCTGGGCGCGTTCTATGTACGGCCGAATCCGGCCGGGGGCTCCAAGGGCCGAGTCCGATTGGGTAAGCCAAATACCGATCACATAGCAACCGGGAGGTAGTGTCTATGCAACAACAGGCCACTGGGACTGCTATTCCAGCCGTCGCCAGCAACAAATCAGACTGCCGCAAGTTGTGGATTCTGACCGGGTACGGGATTTCGTTCCTGGCCATGTGCGGCGTGCTGGCGTATTACTTTTCCGCTTACATCACTCACTAGTTGAGGTTCCCGCTCGCGACTCGCCCTGCGGGGCGAGCAGAGGGAGGACTGTGCGCCGGGGGCTGAAGCCCGGATTGTTATCGCGTTTTCCCCCGGACTAAAGTCCGGGACTTCCACAATCGCTTCCGACACTTCCTCCGGTTTCAACGGTTGTTCCCGGCTTTCCGCGGGCTGCCCCCAAGCGATCCCCCTAAACGGGGCAAGAGCCCTTCTCCACACAAGCGAAGGCGAGTGGAAGCAGCGAAAAGGAATCGTGTAGACTGTCGTGCCGTACTTTCCTAATTTCAAGTAAGGTTTGGGGAGTGATGCCGCAGACGAGCAGCCCCGTGGCCGGGCGCGGATTCCTGATCAACGGGCAGTGGAGAGAAGAGGGCAGGGAGGTGGAGATCCGCTCGCCCTGGGACCAGCAAGTGGTGGGGCGAGTGTGGGAGGGCAGGCGGCAACACGCCGGGGAAGCGATAACGGCGGCGGTGCAAGGATTTGAAGCCACGCGGAAACTGCCGACGTATGAACGGCAACGGGTGTTGCGGGCGGTGGCGGGGGCGCTGGCGGAGCGCAAGGAAGAGTTCGCGCGCACCATCGCGCAGGAAGCGGGCAAGCCGCTGAAGGCGGCGCGCGTGGAGGCGGAGCGCGCGGTTCTGACCTTCACGGTGGCGGCGGAGGAAGCGGGGCGCATTTATGGCGAGTGGCTGCCGCTGGACCTGCAGGAGACGGCGGCGGGGCGCTGGGGCATGGTGCGGCGCTTTGCGCTGGGCGCGGTGGGCGCGATTACACCCTTCAATTTTCCCTTGAACCTGGTGGCGCATAAGGTGGCGCCGGCAATGGCGTGCGGCTGCAGCCTGGTGCTGAAGCCGGCGCCGCAAACGCCGCTGAGCGCGCTGCTGCTGGCGGAAGTGGTGGAGGAGGCGGGCTGGCCGGAAGGCGGACTGAACGTGCTGCCGCTGGCCAACGAAGATGCGGAACTTCTGGTAATGGACGAGCGGCTGAAGCTGATCACCTTCACCGGCAGTTCGGCGGTGGGCTGGCAAATCAAGAGCCGGGCGGGCAAAAAGAAGGTGGCGCTGGAGTTGGGCGGCAACGCGGCGGTGATTATTCACGGCGACGCCGACCTGGAGCGGGCGGCAGAGCGCTGCGCGGCGGGCGGGTTTTCCTACGCGGGACAGAGCTGCATTTCAGTACAGAGAATCCTGGTGGAGGGAAGGGTGAAGGAACGCTTTCAGGAGCTGCTGGTGGAGCGGGTGAAGCGACTGAAGACGGGCGATCCGCTGGATGAAACGGTGGACGTGGGGCCGCTGATCCG